>SKOL01000072.1 GCA_007120055.1 Anaerobacillus sp. | reverse complement strand
TTCGCAATATGTATCAACGATTTCTTCAATTTGACTTGGTGCCGGAGATTCTCCTTCGAATTGAAACTTAATTTCTTCTATAAAGTCGCCATCTCTCGTTACATGAACGGCACCATTTTGATTAATGACACTGTATTCTGGTTCAAAGCGATAGCCATTACGTTCAATTGCTCCCACAAAGTCCAACTCCTTTGTTCTGGATTTACGATATTTTTATTATGTCTTAATGTGAAATTTTTATTGTATGTTTCTGTTTTAAATATTTCTTACTGATTTTAACCATATTAAAGATAGAATGATTTGAAAGGTGGATGAACATGGACAACTTATCAAGAGAAGCGTTAATTAGTGAAATGAATGACACGTTAAAGCATATGTTAGAAAAATATGATCTCGATGATATCGGTATTTTTGAAGAAGAAGGTGAAGGTAATCGCTATTACCTTGGCTATACAGTGAGAAAAAATGGGGAAGTATTTATGATTCATATGCCGTTTGAAAAAGACGAGAATGGAAATTTAGCTCGCTTGGAAAAAAGCTGGGCGATTGAAAGTGATGAGGTCGATACTCGAGGTTACGACAATTTAGATGAAGTGTTTAATTATCTTGAAATGGGGTTTTAAGTAAGCGCATTTCATAATACCAATAAATCACGCATATCTATCTGCAGTTATTTGAGAGCAACTTAAGTAACTATATGTAGCATTCTAGTCGCATTAAATATTGATTATGATAAAGGAAAAAGGCTTTGAATAATCAAGAAACTAACTTTTCACTGGGAATTTTTGTGGTGCCTAATTGTTCGCACAAAAACACTATTATTAGTATAATAAAGTTACATATGTTGAAAGGTAGTGTTTACCTATGGATATTTTCACGTTTCCTGATAAAGCTGCAGGTGGATTCGGTTACGCCTATATTATGATGGCCTTGCTGTTTATTGCCGTAAATATTACATTATATAAATTAAAAAAGGCTGATAAAAAAGCAAAAGAAGAAGTCGCAAGAATTGAAGCTGAGATGGCAAAACATGAGGCCGCTTCAAAACAAAGTGTGAGTCATCGCTAAAGTATAGTGTTGCGGACATTGAGTACCTTATTTTCAAAAATAGTCGCATTTTGGAGGGGTTAGAGGACATCAGGTACGTTATTTGCTTTAAACCCTGAGAAATCGACTTCCTTTTTGATGAATAACGGAACGTATGTCCGCAAACCTCTTCAAAACACTACTTTTGTCACAAATAAAGGATTGGTTGTCCGCTCCAACACCTTTTTACCTCACCGTTGCTTTCAAACTAAACTGAAACGGAAATTTCCCTTTGAAGAAAGGAAATTGATAAAGTCCTTTATCAACTAGTTCCATACCTCCAATATCCCAAGCTAGTGTGTCAAATTCATTGAAAAATTCAATCACTAAACCCGCTTCGCTTAAGGCATTAATAATGTCACTAATCGTGTACATCCAAAAATAACTCGTTGCTTCTTTAGGTTCTGAAGCATACCCTCCGATCGAGTCGTCTTTATCTGGCACTTTGCCAAAGTAAGGATACTTTATTTCCACTTTATTTTCAGTCAGTTTCTCTTCGTCAAGTGCCATAAAAAACGGATGTCCATCATTCACATAAACAAAGCCATCATCTTTCAATAAATGCCGCACCGTTTCGCCCCATTTTTTTAAGTCAGGAAGCCAACCGATCGCCCCTTCTGTCGTAAAAACAATGTCATACTTTTCATCATGAATTTCTTTAAATTTCATAATATCAGCTTCAATAAAAGTAGCATCAATATTAAAATCTTCGGCTAATTTATTGGCGTAATGAATTTTTTCAGGTACGAGATCAACCCCTGTCACTTTTGCTCCCATTCTAGCAAGTGAAATTGTATCGGCTCCTGTGTTACATTGTAAATGAATAACTTTTTTCCCCGAAATATCTCCTAGTTCCTTAGTAATTACATTATTAATAAGTGACGTTTCTGTCTCTAGCCTCTTTTTAAAAACGTTATAATGATCTTCGGCAATTAAGCCCCACGCTTTTTTATTTGCTTCGATTTCTCTCATTTTCTCTCTCCTCTTAAAATATTTTTCTATCTTTTTGAACTATTTTTTGGAAAAACAATTATTAATACTAAACCTCTTCTTTTTAAGCATGCGCGATCAGCGGAAACTTAAAGTTCTGTGGTAATTTAACGTTAGATGTTCTTATATGAAACACATCATCGGACGTGATTAAATCCGTTATATGCGGCTGGATATCTTCAAAATCAGGTGTGAAATGAAAAACTACTTCACTTACATCTTCAGAAGCAATTTCGTTGATTAAATCGTTAAATAGTAATTTTTCTTCACTTAAAACAGCATATAAATGCAGTTTTTCACCATCAACCTTGAAAATGACAGCAGTATTTAATTTTTCACTAAAATAAAGGTCATTTCCAAAAGCGAGAACGCCGTAAAATCCAAGCACATGTTCCGCATTTTCAATGTCAAACTCGTGTGAAGAAACTTTGTTCGTATAAGCATCGATTAGGAGCTTTTTATCAACTTCATTTTTTAACAATAATTTTCGCAAATGATTTTCTGTTTGTAGCGGGTTAACCTTAACGGTGAATTTACTTTCTTGAACAGCTGTAAAGCCATGCTTCATATAAAAATTAAAGTTTTCTTCAGCACAAAATAAACAAAATAAATCTACTTCATTTTCATAATTTGAAAAAACTTTTTCCATGAGGCGACTTGCTAACCCTTTTTTGCGATAGTCAGGGTGTGTCATTACAGTACCGATTTGAACGGTCCGTATATTTTCTCCAGCAACGATCGTATCTATTATGTTAACAGATACATTTGATACAATTTTGTCGCCATGAAAGTATGAATAACAAATATAACGATCATTCCAAAAGCCTAGCTTGTACCAAGGTTCAAAATCAATCTCAAACGTATTCGTTGCAAGTTCGTTAAACTTTGCCCTTAATTCGTCATTCGTTTTATAGTCTTTCACAAACGTATACCGTTCCATTTTATTTCTCCTCTTTGTTGTATGTTTTTTGTGTATAATTAGTTTGATTCCCCTCTAAACGTTTCAGCAAATTGCTTTATTACTGCTTCGTTTAAATTAGATACATCTTCTGTATCTCCTTTCATTTTTTTAATGATCGCTTTTTCTAAAAAGTTCATTTTTCCAAATAAAAACTCGCCACCAAATATTTGATTGGCAACTGAATGGGTTCGTAAGTCTTCAGGAAAAGCAAGTTTAAACTGCTCTTCTGCCTTCTCGCCTTCATGCATACAACATAAGAAAAGACCAATTTTTTTAGCTTTAAGCTCAGTATCATTATTTTTTATAAATTTTGTTACTTTTCTTTGCATCATTCCAGCATGGATCGAACCTCCGATAATAATTTCATCATAGTTATTAATCAACGGTGTCTTGTTTTTCTTTAAATCTATTATTATTGTATCTCCTCCTAAATAATTACTAAGTAGTGTGGCTGATTTTTCGGTCGTTCCATGGGTAGAGGCAAAAATAATCGCTGTTTTCATATGTATCCTCCAACTTATTATTTGAGTGAGATTCATAATAATAAAATAGCCATTCCAACTTGGAACTAGCTGTTTAACTAAACTACATGTACTAATACTCCCACACTTGAAGGAAATGTGCTTTCACGTTCGGGAGGTTCTGTAAATTTGTGGAGTTGAAACGATGATGAAACTCATTAAAAACACACAAAAAAATAGACCTCCCCCTCTTATGCTCTATATAAAGGGTAGGTCGTGTGTTGTTTTTGAGCGTTGTGATCGATAAAATTCAGTTCATAAAATATTGTCATTTGAGTGAATTTCATAATTACCAAAAATGAGCCACATCACGCAACTATATATTGTTCTTAGTGGCAAGAATCATGAATGATGAAATTCATTGATTTGAATATATTGAACATTATAAATTTACCACGGAGCTTTGATTTTAGCAATCTTTCCCATACTACGTTCATATTGTTTTCACTAAATGTTATATTAGGCGAACTCCTCGAGTGGGATTTTCTTGTTTTTTAATGATTTCATTACGCTCTCCGCCATCAGCAAGTTCTTCTGAAAATTCATGTTCTTCATTGTTCAGAGTTTTATCGTGCTCACGTTTACGATTATTTTTTTTATTCAAAAAAGACACCCCTTTTCCAAAATATTTAATCAAGTTTTAGTATTCCTTAGTCGATCGTGTCGTTATCCTCGTATTCATTTAACAAAGAATTTTCTTTTGGAGCAAAATTAACGGACTGAAGGCTCATTTCAGGATCAAGCCTATCGTCTTGTTCATCACCTGTAAGTTTTTCGTCTTGATTTATTGTTGACGCGGATAATTTCTTTTTCATTACTTACACCTCCTAGCTTTTATACCACTGTTTTTACTCGTTTTGTTTCCGCTCGTGTATTCGTAAGTGGCTCTTCAAATCCCCTTTTATTAATTTTTGAGTTATTGTACCAAAGCTTAGTGAGTTTCATGCATTTTTTAAAATAAAAAAAGGAGTATGAATTATTTTACTAATTCATACTCCAGATTTAATTTGCTTTCGATTTTGATTTCGCTTTATCAATATCTTTAACGTTAGTTACTTCATTTTGGTTTTTCATCAGGCTTTCGCCACGGAAGTAGCCATTTTCGTCGATGACAATTGAACTCATTTCTGCTTTTCCATCAAGGGAGCCTGTTTCATATATATGGATTTTGTTTTCCACATTCACATTTCCCTTTACACTTCCTGCAATTAATAAATTTCGGGCAGTCACCGTATTTTCAACATAACCTTCTTTGCCAATCGTGACATCTCCGGTACACTTAATTTCTCCGTACACTTTACCATCAATTCGTATGCTTGAATCAACATTAAGTGTACCTTCCACCGTTGTTTCTACACCGATAATCGTAGAAATTTCTGCTAGTTTTTTTTCATTACCTTTAGAAAACATATGTTCCAGCTACTCGCTGGTTCACCTCCATTAGTTTAGCACAGCATTGCTTTTTATTGACTTCGCTCATGAAATGTCATATATAAGTATGGGTCAATATGTTCACCATCACGCTTAATTTCATAATGCAAGTGAACGCCGGTGCTACGACCAGTTGTTCCCATGCCACCGATGGTATCGCCTTTTTTCACTTTATCGCCAACTTCAACGTCAATTCGGTTTAAGTGAGCATAAAGCGTTTCATATGTACTTCCGTGATCAATAACTACGGTTAGCCCGTACCCACCGTTATTTCGAGCCATAACAACGGTGCCATCTGCAGCCGCATAAATCGGCGTGTTTAATGGAGCCGCAATATCGATACCAGAATGAAACCTCGTACTCCAATTAAACGGATCTCTTCGGTTTCCGAACCTTGAAGTAATACGTCCTTCAGCAGGAATGATCGTTGGAACCGTTCTAAGATCTTGTTCGTATTGCGATAAACGGGTGAACGCATCTTCAAACTTTTCAATAAGCTCAGGTAATTCTCGTTTAATTTCTTCTAACATTGGTGAAGTTTGTTGAACTTGCTCTTCTTCATATTGCTTTGGAAATTGTAGTCCACCACTTCCATCTTGAGCATCTGGATCTAAATCAATCGGCATATCTAAACTTAGGTTAGTAATACGTTCTTCTAATTGTTTAAATTCTTCGATAGACTGTTGCACGGTGAATGCTTCCTGTTGCAAAACAAGATAATCTTGCTTTACTTTTTCCATTTCTGCAGTCGTGGTGTTAAGTTTAACGGCTAAATTTTGTTTTTCGGTGGTGGCTTCATTTAATGAAAATGACAATCCTGCAATAACAACAAATAACATAAGTACAAAGCCAAGACTAAAATAAAACACTAACTTCCGGAGCTGAAATTGTTTAATAGGTGCTTGAGGACCTGACGATAATATGATCGTCCATGATTTTTTATTGCTCAAATTATTCCCTAAGCATATTTGCTTTAGGCTTCCCCCTTTCTCAATAAAATTAAGCTAGGCTTATCGCTCATTATTCAACAACAATCGACAAAACTTTTACTAGTTTAATTCTACCAATCTTTCAAAAAATAAAAAAGATAAAATCTGTTTTTTTATACAAAACGTTCATGGAGTTTATTCCGCCACCATCTAATATGAAAATGCGGGTGCTTTCCCTCACTTCACTGTGAAGCTAATAACCTCAATCACATCATGTCACGCTTCTTAGCATAGGCATCGTGCAGCTTTGCGACGAGTAACCGCAGGAGCAACCTCTAACGAATCTCAGAGGCTCGTTCACGAAATCATCCGCCTTGTTTTCAAACAAAAGGTCTATGACAGTAGTCCGCAACCATTTAAAAGGCAAAATGCTTTGTTTGATTACTCTTCTCCTACAAAACCAAAGAAGAGTAATCAGTCCGACGTTTCGATTACTCTTCTCCTACAAAAAACAAAGATGAGTAATCAGTCCAGCGTTTCAATTACTCTTCTCCTACAAAAATTAAAGAAGAGTAATCAGTCCGACATTTCGATTACTCTTCTCCTACAAAAACCAATGATGAGTAATCAGTCTAGCGTTTCGATTACTCTTCTCCTACAAAAACCAATGATGAGTAATCAGTCCGACGTTTCGATTACTCTTCTCCTACAAAAATTAAAGAAGAGTAATCAGTCCGACATTTCGATTACTCTTCTCGTAAAAATTATCGTACCTGTCGTCTTTGTTCTCTTTTATTTATTAAAATTGACGTTACAAATGCGGTGATCGGTATCGATAAAATTAACCCTATACTCCCAGCTGCAGTTCGTAATATTTCTACAGTTAAAAATTCCATATGAATGATTTGTGAAAAAGTGCTTTCGTAACCGTACAATGTAATTAATAACGGTAAGCCTGCACCGACGTAGGCAAGAATTAACGTGTTGGCCATTGTTCCCATAATATCTTTACCTACGTTCATCCCCGATGTGAAAAGTTGAGATTTTGTAATTTGTGGTTTCGTCTTTCTTATTTCCTCCATCGACGACGAAATTGAAATAGCGACGTCCATAATCGCCCCAAGAGCACCGATAATAATCCCCGCAAGCAATATACCTTGCATATCAAAACTAATTTCATTAGAAATTGAAAGAAGAACTCGTTCATCGTCACTATGATACCCCGTTAGTTTCATCGCGTTTGAAAAAATGATGGATATTACAGCTGCACTAGCTAGACCACCAACCGTCCCCACCGTTGCAGCAACGGTCTTTTTGGAAAATCCACTGACTAATAAAAAAGTAATTATGGTGACAATCGTACCTGTGATTATCGCTAAATAAACTGGTGAATGACCCGCAAATAAATAAGGAATCATAAATTTGAAAATAAGTACAAGTGTCAGTGCGATTGAAATTAATGCTTTAAACCCCTGTCTTTTTCCGAAATATAATAATAACAAAATAAATATAGAAATTAAGAAAAACGTTGGTATATCCCTCGTATGACTCATAATTTCCGCTCGAATAATTTCACCGTTAAAAACATTCAATTGAACGACGACTTTATCATTTACTTTCAACAAAAAATCATCATCATTGTTATTCGAAAAGCGATCACTCGTCGTTACGATCACATGATCTTTAAATTTACCAGACAAAATTTCTGCCCTCACCACTTGGTGCTCGTATTGAACTCCACTTTGATCGTATTCATCTTTATTTTGTTTAACAATTTCCAGTATCTTAGCTGTCGGAAATAACGTTTCAATCGATGTTTCGGTTTGAGTTGTAGCCTCTGCACGATCAATATTTATAAAACTAGCAATGAAAAATATTAATAGTATGAGCCATTGACATTTATTTTTCATGTTTACTCATCCTTTCAATAGAGAAGTTGCGACGAATCTAGTAATATTACTCTTAATTCATCTTATTAATATATCTATTGATTTATGATGAGTTTTAATAGAAAAACGCAAAGAAATCCGATAGATTCTTTACGTTCACTTTAAAATATATTAATTACATCTAAGTACTAAAAATCCCCTTAAGTCTGGTCAACCTTTTGACGCATTTTTTGTACGTATCGTACGGTATCTCCGTCAGTAACGGCTTTTAGTTCGGTTTTGAACATCACGCTATTTGGGTTTTGTTCTGACAGATCAAGTATTTCAATTAGTTTAATCACATATGAACGTACAGTGATTTCGCTAATTTCAATTCCTTCTTTTTTGAGAAGAAGTAACACCCAGTTTTGAAGAGATTGTTGACTTATTTTTAACTGAAAATCGTAAGCTTGATTAAATAGCTCAACAATATTTTTCGTTAATCGTTGAATTTCGTTACTATTTAATTGTTTTAAACGAATAACCGGCTGTCGTACATCTCTTTTCTTTCCTTGACCACCTTCACCAATTCTTTGAAACAAAGCTTGATAACTTTTCGGGCCTTTTTCTTCATTTTGTAACCAATCCGTTGTTGAAGCAAAAACAAATAAGCAATTACTTAACTGGTTATTGTAACAGTTGTCAATTAAGTATCTTAGATTTTGGTAAGCTTGCATTCGAATATCAGACCGATAACTCATAACAACTTCAAGTTCATCGACAAGAATAACGAGGCCATTATATCCGAGTAGTTTGACTAATTTTATAAACGCTTTCATAAAGTCGATGGCATTTGTGTGATCGATTTTCCCGACCACTTCAAACCTTTTTTTGATCGAAGCAGGGATATTTTGTTCCCCTGTTAACCATGACGTTACCGCATTCGCTAACTCATGATCATTTTGGATATGGGCACGGATGTAAAAGAGTAACGCTCTAGAATAGGATGAATGATAGTCATTTAACGTTGAAATTAAACTTTGGATCGCTAATGCCGAACTTTCTTGATCTTGATCTTTTAAAGAACGGAGCCAATTCGTAAATAAATCTTGAAAACTCGTTTTGTTTGTATTTGTTCCTTTTGTCGTTAAGCTATGCATGATGTGGTAATAAAGGGTTTGAAAATCGTTTAGACGAACCCCTTTTTCTATTTGAATGTTGGCAACGACGTAATTTTGTTCTAGTGCTTCATGCTCGACTTGCTTTAACATAAAGCTCTTTCCACTACCGTATTCGCCAACAATAAATTTCATCATACCGTTTTCATTTTTTACTAGTTGCAAAAGTTGATGAAATTCTTCTAATATTTCATCTCGTTGTATCGCAAATGTCGCAACAGTTTCTGGCACAACCCCGTTTTTTAAAGCTAATAAGCTCGATTTAGCTTGATCACGACTTTGACTCATTGTTTCCCCCCCTAAAAAAACAGACCCATTTATGTTACAATTCGACAAAAAATGCAATTTTCCTGCATATAGTTCGAAAAGACTAATTCTTTTGTAGGTTAGTTTGTTGGTTTGTGCTCCGTCAAAATTCTTACATTTTACAATGTGATGAGTGGGCCGGGATGAGGAGGTTTTACGAAAATGTCCCCCGAGGGTAAAATGTACGTTAGGTGAAGAAAAAAAATAAGTATTTATATAAAACAAAATACCGCTCAGTTATTAGCTGAGACGGTATTTGATCCTATCTGTAATTGTGATATTGGGGTACGCTTATATGCAGTTAATTTAGTTCAAAGCGTCCTGATGAAGTGCGAACTTTAATTTCGTATTCCTCTGCTCCGAGCGTACCGTAAACGCGGTTATTGGATTTTTCCTCATATTTAATTCCTCGAACGTTAACCTCACCTCTACCAGAGCTCCCTTGAAAATCAATAATCGCTGATGTCGGTGCATTTCTGAAATCAATCTCAACACGACCGCTTGATGTCGATACATTAATATCGCCAACTAATTGGTCATTTATGATCGTAACACGACCAGAACTAGCTGAGGCACTAATATCACCTTCAAAGTTTTCCAATGCAATTGCCCCGGATGAAGTCGACGTAGCAATTTGGTCTGAAATTTGACCGTTAATTAAAATCCTTCCACTACTTGCACGAGCTTTGAACGAATTTGAGATGTTATTTTTCGCTTCAATACGTCCGCTTGAAGTTTGTAAATTTATCTCGTTTTCAGCAGTTATATTTGAAATTTCAATTCTCCCCGAACTAGCCCTTAACTCAACGTTTTTCGCCTGTATGTCATCCATTACAATTCTCCCCGATGAAGAACGGACTTTTAACTCATCGTACTCTTTTTTCGGAATTTGTAATTGTAACTCCAACCTTGTAATTGTTACTCCAAAGTTAAACCATCCTGAATGGGAATTGTTATTTCTTACAGAGACATTTAAATTGTTATTTCTTGTTGTTACATCAAAATTAAGGTCTGTATTTTCACTAACCTCTCCTAGTAACTCAACAGTTATCTCGTCGCTATCTGTCGGTACTATATGAACAGTAGGTGAAGAAACATTGACATCGATTGCTGTAATATTCGCCCCATCGAAAACTTCTTTTTCATTAATCTCGATGGTCTGACTATTAAACATACTAGAAACCGGTTGATTAAAATTAAAAACTAAAGCAAAAACACCAATTGCAACAAGTGCTAACCCTAAAAATGCAGCCCTATTCATTTTTTCTCCCCATTTCCCTTACTATTTTTTAAAACAAAAATATTTTTTAATGAAATTCATAAATCAATATTCTCGCCACTAAGATCAACATATAGTTGCGTCAAAACGATTCGAAAACTATAATTGCGTGCGTGATGTAGCTCATTTTGGTAATTATGAAATTCACTCATTTAGATAAAAATGGAAATTCATCCCTTTTCATCATACACAATGGCCAGATCTTTGCACAACAACTTTTTAAATCATAAATGATCTTTGTTGTTTTAATCATACCTTTATTTTCACATTTCCAAAATCAACCTAAGATATATTTTACGTAAGACTTAAGGCGTAGCAACGGGGTATTCGCGCCCTGCTTCCATTGAAAAACGTTATTTTGAAAGCGGCGGTGGTGATTATAATACTGAGGCCTCGTTAAATTAAATGAGGAGAAGGTATGTATTGTATGGGGAAACTGCGTAATAAAACGGGAGTTGATGTGCAAATTAGTGTATTTTAACCCTAGTCTAAGTGACCAAATCCAGTGTTAAAACTCAAGTTCGGTCACTGTATAACAACAACTAAAACGGCACGCAAGAAGATCTCGCGTGACCGAACCAAGCCTCACTTCATTCAAAAGGTAACGCGAGACCTTCACGTGCCCTAACGAAATAGGGAAAACAATTATTACGCATTCCCCCAAATTGCGCACTATATCTGTGCGTCAATCAGCGTTTTGATGCGTGAATTTTACAGAAACTGTAATATACGTGCATCAATCAGCGTTTTGATGCGTGAATTTTACAGAAACTGTAATATCCGTGCGTCAATCGGCGTTTTGATGCATGAATTTTACAAAAACTGTAATATCTGTGCGTCAATCGGGGTTTTGATGCGCGAATTTTACAGAAACTGTAATATACGTGCATCAATCGGGGTTTTGATGCATGGATTTTACAAAAACTGTAATATCTGTGCGTCAATCAGCGTTTTGATGCGTGAATTTTACAGAAACTGTAATATACGTGCATCAATCAGCGTTTTGATGCGTGAATTTTACAGAAACTGTAATATACGTGCATCAATCGGGGTTTTGATGCGCAAATTTTACAGAAACTGTAATATCTGTGCGTCAATCAGCGTTTTGATGCGTGATTTTTACAAAAACTGTAATATCTGTGCATCAATCAGCACTTTGTTGCGCACTCCCCCCATACAACGTCATTAATATCATGGTACTGTTTTTTCTCACGCTCAACCAAACACATTACTATTAAGTAGCAACTTCTTCTTCGCGCTGTTCAATGTCAGTATGTTGTTTAGAGCGTTTCACACTGACGATGATCGTCGCAAGTGGTCCAATCCAAAGAAAAGCGGCATAAAGAGCATAGTCTAACGTTGCAACCCCAATTGCGGCTGCCGATAAAATCGCGACCATATTCCATGGGACCAATCCGGAAGTAACGAGTGCCGAATCACAAACGACTCGACCTAAGTCTATCCTTTTATAGCCGGCAGCTGTCCAAGTATTTTTTAAGGAACGGCTCGTTAACATTACCGGAAACGCTTGGTTGCAGCCGACGATCGCAAAAATAATCCCGATGGCGACTGTTCGGACCGTATAATTCGTTAATGTACA
>SKOL01000340.1 GCA_007120055.1 Anaerobacillus sp. | reverse complement strand
TGAATTTTTTGACTGGATATTTTAGTTTACCTTTCGTTACAAGAATTTTATCAATTATTCCTGAGATTAAACCTACGAAAAAGTAAACGATTAACCAATCTTTTAATGGTTTTTTTCTAAATACAACAAAAGGAAATGCGATTATACCCAAGGTAAATAAAAAATTAAGGAATCTTTTTTTATTTATTTTCTTTCCTCCTTACAATGATTACCTTTAATATGCTTTAGAAAGAAAATAAACATGCATGATAGTCATGATTTCATCCCTATATTTTCAATTATTCAGTGATTGGTTAGTGATAACTTAAAAACCACTAAATAGAGGCATTTCCCTATCTAGCGGTTAACATTTGCTCATGGATTGTTACTTAAATTCTATTCTAAAACATATTTTTCAATCGCCGTAGCAACTCCATCCTCATCATTCGCCGTTGTGATTGCAGAAGCCATTTCTTTAATCGTCGGATCACCATTTTCCATTGCTATTGAGAAGCCTGCTTGCTCCAACATTGGTAAGTCATTAAAGTTATCACCAATCGCGAATGTATTTTCTATCGGAACATTATAGTGCTCTGCCATTAGTTTTAGAGCATTTCCTTTATTTCCATTCGTATCCATAATCTCAATATTGTATGGACCAGAAGTTGTAATGACGATGTCTTCTACCTTTTCCTTTAATAAGGATATGAGTTTTTCTTTTCCTACAAATGTAGCAATAAAAAATTTCTGAATCGAGATATTCTCAAGTTGTAATATGTTATCTATGTTCTCAAAAAACTTAAGCATCTCCGTTTCTTTCGGTTGTTCAGTCATTAACTTAATTTGTCTAGCAGAAAAGTGATTTTTTATGTCTTCATTTTCATCTAGCAAAACTTTCATCCGTTCGGTAAAATTTGCTTCGACAAATATTCCTTGATTCGTATAAACTTTAAATGGGAAATGGCTCTCGTTTAAAATAGTCGCAACGTTTTTAACGCTTTGTTTGTCGATAGAAACTTCTAATAGCCGAGATCCGTTCGCTTCAATGATTGTCCCATTACTACCAGCAATTGGGCACTCTAGAGGTGTATCTTTTAATACTTCTTTGATGTCTTCTGGCGCACGCCCAGAACAAATCATGATAATATGTCCTTGTTGTTGTGCTTTCTGTATTGCTGCTATATTTCGTTTTGAAATTTCTATGTTGGACGATAACAATGTTCCATCTAGATCAATCGCTACTAATTTCTTCATGTTCAAATAACTCCTTTATGTATGTTTTAGCGGTCGCGTTCTTTTTGTTTTTGCATAATTTGATGGGCTTTTTCGATAATATCCGATAAAACATCACCTTTATAAACTCTACCAAGCTTCGTGTTTTGTTGATAGTACTCAACAATTTCATCTAACTGATTTGCTGTTTCTTTACTTACTCTCACGTTCAGTTGTACTCTTTTTTCTTCACTCATGAAACATCCCACCCCTTAAATAGCTTAATGATATTATACGATATACAAGTGCTAGCAAGTTGATATCTTAATGATAACCGAAAAATCGATGGAATTCTACAGTGAAGTTCGTATTTGTATGTTCAATGTTAAACGTCACAAGCAACCTTCTCGAACAATCCCCTAAAATACGTCATGCGCTCCTGCAGCAACTTTAGAATACATCGCACCACCTCTTCAACCCTAACCAACAAACCAACTATCCAACTTTACTCACATACAAGCACTTGTCGAGTAAAAGATGATTTTTTAGCGACGCAACGATCGATGATCTTAAAGTTTGCTTTTTCAATGATTGGGTCAATCGTTTCGACCGTAACGACGACGAGCTTTTTCGTGAATTTTTTCGCAGCAAGAAGCATCTCCAGTTGCTCTTTTTCATCAAGTACGGAACATAAATTGTACGGCATATCAATAATCCCTACATCATAATTACCTTGGACATTTCGAATGTCTTTTAAGGTGACTTCGGTATTAAAACCAAAATAAGCAATGTTTTCTCGGGTGCCAGGAAGAACAAGTGGATTGAGATCACTTCCGACAATATCAATTCCCATTGATAACGCCTCAATTAAAACAGTACCAATTCCACAACAAGGATCAATCACTTTCATATTTGTCGTGTTTGGAACAGCAATATTGACGACGGCTCTAGCTACCCTTGTACTGAGGGCTGTAGAATAGTTTTTCGGTTTTTGTTGGTGCTGCAACCACACCGCCTTGCTTTTTGTGAAACGTCCAAAAACCCATTTTGTTTTTAGTTTTACGATAGCAAATAGGAGGTCAGGCTCTTGTAAATCGACCGTCCCTTTAATATTTAATCCAATTTTACGCTCAATAGCTCGCCTTTCTGTAAACTCAACTTTTTCAGTTTCTTTATAATTGTCATTTTGAATTAAAACAACTTTGAAAGTTGACTTTTCTACTTGGAACCTATCAACTTTGCGAGAAATGTCTTCAATGCTTGTCCCCTCATAAATGACATCAATTCTTTCTTTCATAAATGGACTACGATTTGGATCTATTTTTAGTGGGCTTTCTAAAAACTTCGATGCCGTATCAAAACCAAATAATGAACGCATCTCTAACTGGCATAAAGAAAGTTCATCCTCATGGTAGGAGTATTTATATAAATAGTACGGTGGCGTATGTATAGTTTCAGCCAAACTAGTTCATCCTTTACATTCAAATTTTCTTTATTATACCATTATGCCTATACAAAAAGACGCATGAGATTTTCTATGTGAAAATCCATGCATCTCCTTATTTATACACCTGAACAAAAGTCGTTCATCCCAGTAATGAGTCTAATTTCTTTGCTTAATCAATCTTCACCGGGCGAATTCCCCAAATATCCTCTGCATACTCGCGAATTGTACGATCACTTGAAAAGTTACCGGAGTGAGCAATATTAATAATCGCTTTTTCATACCAGCTATTTTCATTCCGATAAGCTAAGTCAACTTGCTCTTGCGCTTTTGCATAACTATCGAAATCTTTCAATACAAAATATTCATCATTGTTTTGTAAAATTTGATAGTAGATGTCTTTAAATTCAACGTCGTTATGTCCGAAAAATCCTTCATGAAGCTGGTCAAGAACGGTTTTAATTCGTTCGTTGCAATTGTACATTTGCCTCGCTGAATAGCCTCCATAGTTATACAAGTTTAACACGTCCTCAGAACTTAAACCGAAAATAAAAATATTATCATCGCCAACGTGTTCATGGATTTCAACATTTGCTCCATCCATCGTTCCAAGGGTCAGTGCGCCATTCATCATAAATTTCATGTTACCTGTCCCTGACGCTTCTTTACTAGCAGTTGATATTTGTTCACTAAC
>SKOL01000139.1 GCA_007120055.1 Anaerobacillus sp. | reverse complement strand
GCCGCGTACGTATTCGTCTGAATCACGTTCGAGCCAGCCTTAATATATGCATCATGTACTTGTTCAACTTTTTTAGGGTCAGTTATATTCAACTCTTCAAAACAGCGATCTAGCCCTTGTAAATAAAGAAATGTTCCGATTGCACCATCACCAATTAACGTTTTCGTTTTAAGTTGTTCTATTAAACTCATAATCTCTTCCTTTCTCGTCATAGCTAGTCTCACTGTTATTAGAAAAGCGCAAGCGCCTGCGAAGCAGCTTCTTAGATTTGCTCCTTGTGCCTTGCACTGTAGCAATTTCAGTGAAGTGTCTTGGAGCTAGACAGTTCACTGATTTTTTTATACTTTCTTATCTTTTTTTAACTCCATTAATTCGAGTGCTTGCTTAAAGTCATTCAATAAATCGTCTACGTTCTCCAACCCAACCGAAAGTCTAAGTAGCCCATCACTTATTCCACGCTTTTCTCTTTCTTCTTTCGGCATCGATCCGTGAGACATTGTTGCTGGATACGACAAAATTGACTCCACTGCACCTAAACTAACTGCAAATACGGGGAGATTTACATTTTCTACAAAGAATTTCGCCTGTTCCCTTGTAGAAAATTCAAAAGATAAAACCGCGCCATGACTTGTCGACTGTTGCTCTTGTACTTCTCTACCAGGATGAGTGTTTAAGCCCGGATAATAAACTCGACTAATTTCTTCACGCTCATTTAACCAATTAGCGATCGTCTCTGCTGCTTTAGAACTAGCTTCCATTCGAACTTGTAATGTTTTTAATCCTCTTAACACTAACCAACTATCTTGAACCCCTAAAATAGCACCGAATGAATTGTGTAAAAAAGCGAGACGAGCTCCTAAGTCCTTATCTTTAACAACCGCAAGACCAGCAACAACATCACTATGTCCACCTAAAAATTTTGTTGCGCTATGAAGGACAATGTCTACACCTAGATCTAACGGTCGCTGGAAAATTGGTGTTAAAAACGTGTTATCACAAAACGTTAAACAATGGTGAGATTTTGCGATTTTTACAATTTCACGGATATCGGTAATTTTTAACGTCGGATTAGAAGGTGTTTCAATATAAATTAATTTCGTTGTTGGTTTTATATGTTTAATTACCTCATCGGTATTTGTCATATCGACAAAAGAATGCTCTATACCAAATCGAGGTAAAACTTCCGTCACAAAACGATACGTCCCTCCGTAAACATCTTCTGTAATGACAACATGATCTCCTTTAGAAAGGAGCATAAATGCCGTTGATATAGCTGCCATCCCTGAGGAAAAAGCGAACCCCCTCGTTCCCCCCTCTAGTTCAGCGATTACTTCTTCTAGCGCCTTTCTTGTCGGATTTGATCCCCTTGCATAATCATACTCCCCAAAATCCTCAAAAGAGTGTTGATGAAACGTAGAAGAGTGTTGAATTGGCACACTTACAGCCCCTGTTACAGGGTCCACTTTATGTTCGTTATGCAATAATTTCGTTTGAATAGTAACGTTATTAGTCAATACATTCGCCTCCTATAAAACTGTTGAAAAAGCTTGTGAAATATCATCAATTAAATCTTCTTCGTTTTCGATCCCGACAGATAATCTTAATAGGCGCTTACACACACCATACTTTTCACGTAATACTTCTGGAATATCAGCATGGGTTTGCGTCGTAGGATAAGTAATTAAACTTTCAACACCACCAAGACTTTCAGCAAAAGTAATTAATTTAAATTGTTTTAACAACGGATTGATCCACTCTTCATTTTTTACTCTAAAAGAAAGCATACCGCCTTTTTTGGGATATAAAACCTCTGTAACTGCTGAGTGATTCCGTAAAAATTGTTCAAGAGCTTTCGCATTTTCTTCATGCTTTTTCATTCGTAGCGCTAATGTTTTCATCCCTCTAATTAATAACCATGAATCTAAAGGGGATAGACTAGCTCCAATTCCATTATGGAAAAAAGCAATCTTTTCACATAACTCTTCTCCACGAGCTACAATAAGTCCCGCTAAAACATCATTATGGCCACCTAAATACTTCGTCGCACTATGGATGACAATATTTGCCCCATCTTCTAGAGGACGTTGCAAGAGCGGTGTAAAAAAAGTATTATCAACAATTAATAGTAAATCGTTCTTCCTTGAGACTTCACTTACACGCTTTATATTAATTTCTTGCATTAATGGGTTTGTTGGTGTTTCGATAAAAATAGCTTTTGTAGAAGCCGTAACTAAAGTCTGTAATTCATCAAAGTTTTCTCCGTCCCAATAATGGAATGAAACTCCCCAATGTTTCCAACCTTGTTCAAATAACCGATATGTTCCACCATATAAATCTTGGCAAACAATGATTTCATCTCCTTCTTTAAACATCGCCATAACCGTTTGAATGGCAGCCATTCCCGAACTACAGGCAAAACCTTTATCCCCACCTTCTAATTGAGCAATCCCTTCCTCTAATAGATGTCTAGTCGGATTTCCTGTTCTACTATAATCATAACCTGTCGATTCACCAATTCCTTCGTGACGATATGCCGTTGAAAAGTATACAGGAGGATTAATTGCACCTGTTTTCGCATCGCTACGATTTCCTAACTGAACTAAATTTGTTTCTAGATGTTTATATCCCATCTTCTTCTCCCCTATTCAATAGTTTTATGTTGTTTTATACAAAACTCGTCATGAAGTCGTTACTTCACCATTTAAAATGTAAAAGTTCAGCACTTACCTTTCCAACTAACCAACTAACCAACTGTCCAACTTTTACTACAAAAAAACAAAATAGATAATAAGAAAACCTTTACCGATTTAATACAGTGAAGTCGATAATATAATAAAACCCTTCTTCTAATATAAGAAGAAGGGACTAATTGCACGAACTTCTTCTTATCTTTCAAACTTCATACAGCTTGATGGATTTAGCACCTGACCTTTCGGCTGGTTGCTGAGATTTCATAGGGCCACGTCCCTCCATCTCTCTTGATAAGAATTATTTAATTTTTTGAAATTAATGAATTTAACTTAATTGATTATTAAACTACACTATTTTTTTATAAATTGCAAATATTTTTCACCTGAGTGAATTTCATAATTATCAAAAATGAGTCACATCAAACAATATATAGTTTTCGAATAGTTTTGACGCAACTATATATTGATCCTAGTGACGGAAATAATGAATTATGAAATTCTTTGTACTATGTATATGCATATAAATTATTACTATAGGTCTTTAACTCATTCTGGATTTGCATCTATTATTAAATCTTGCTCATTTCCGCAAACACAACGTTTAAATCCCGTCTCATACTGACCTTCATTATTGCGCTTCCCGCGTAAAATAAATTTTTCACCACACTCTTGACAACGAACGGTTATTTTAAATCTTTGTTTACTTTCTGTCACCAGCTACACCCCATTTAAAATAATTTCTTATAATTTTGAACACGCACTTCTATTATCTTTACCCAAAATAAAGTTTTTTTTCACTTAGTTTTTGTTTTACTTAAAACTTTTCTTTATCTTTTAGGTATAAATTGTTCTATTCCAAGCGTCATGCAAGAAAAATATAAGCCTTTATTTGTAAGAAGTATTAGCTAACTTGACCTTTCGCAACGCTATTGACCATAAGAAAATCATAAAAGGTAACATTATGTAAACCCAATACTGTTGCACGTGTAAAATATAATCATAAATTCCGTGCAAAAGCCACGGTATAAATAAAGATAATACAACGAGCTTACTCTTAGCTCTGCTTTCAGTGATCGCAGCCTTCCCTAAGTAGTAACCCATAACTACTCCAAATAAAGCATGACTTGAAACAGGTAACAATGCACGGAAAATAGCTTGATCAACACCAAAAACAATTAAATAAAATATGTTTTCCATCGTTGCAAAACCTAGAGATATAGAAACACCGTAAACAATCCCATCGTAATGTTGATCAAATTGTTCATTTTTATAAAAAATATAAAATAAAATAAACCATTTAAAAAACTCTTCAAATAAAGCAGCTGAAACGAAAGCTTGCAAAAACTTACTTAATAATAGTCCTTCTTCTTGAAAGGCATATTGAAGTACGATAACTGGGAAAACTAGTAATACACCATAAATAAAGCTTCGAACAACCATCGAAAGTGGCTCTGAATTATATTTATCTTTCAAATAAAAAAAACAAAGTAAAGCAATGCTCGGTGCTAAACTGGCAAAAATTATACTTACCATTAGTTTAAAAATTCCTCTCGATTTAATAAGCCTAATCAGCCGTCAAAGTAAATTTCCATGTACTATTGACGCTTGCATTTTCCTTATCGTACCATGTTTCTTTTTTGTTTGTAAAAAAGAATTGTAGATCTACTTAACAATTGTAATTTGTTATTCAATATTTTATTTGAGAATAGTTGAGAAAATAATTACAATATACTTATAAACTAATTTTCATCACTCATAAACAAACTTATTTTGATCAAAATAAAACTTTTAAAGGATGATCGTTATGAAGAAAATTTTAATCTTACATACAGGCGGTACCATTGCAATGAGTGAAGATGACAAAACTGGTGCTGTTACACCTGGTGAAAAAAATCCGTTAAACGATGACTTAGATGCTTTAAAAAAGTATGCTTTTATTACATCAGAACAATATTTCAATATACCTTCTCCTCATATGACCCCCGAGCTAATGTTTCAATTAGCTAAGCACATTGATGAAAGGGTTGTAAAAGAATGTTTTGAAGGCGTGATTGTTACTCATGGCACAGATACTCTTGAAGAAACTGCTTATTTACTTGACCTTCTCGTACAAACAAGTATCCCCGTGATTGTCACGGGAGCGATGCGTTCAAGTAATGAAATAGGTTCAGATGGACCATATAATTTAATGGCAACCTTAAAAGTAGCGATTTGTGATGATGCTTTTAGAAAAGGTGTGTTAGTCGTATTAAATGACGAAATTCATGCTGCAAAAAACGTCACTAAAACACATACGAGTAATATCGCCACATTCCAAAGCCCTCAATACGGTCCTATAGGAATCGTAACAAAACGAGGGGTATTTTTTCATCACATACCATCGAAACGTGACAGTTACAACATTAGCCATTTATCCAAAAAAGTATTACTGCTAAAAGCTTTTGCCGGAATGGAAGACAGTATCTTTGATGCGATAACAAATATGAAAATTGACGGCTTAGTTATCGAAGCTTTCGGACAAGGTAATTTACCACCGAATATTGTACCGAGTTTAGAGCGATTGATGTCAAATAAAATTCCAGTCGTTCTCGTTTCAAGATGCTTTAACGGTATTGTACAAGATACTTACGGATATGATGGTGGTGGAAAGCAACTAAAAAAACGCGGTGTTATTTTTACAAACGGATTAAACGGTCAAAAAGCACGACTCAAATTAATGGTCGCACTACAATTAACAGATGATTTTAAGGAATTACAGGAATTATTTTTGAATTAAAAAGTCGATCCCCCCTTTTATGCAAATGCTTTCCGGATTATATGTCCGCACAAGAAAAGCGCAAGCGCCTTGATCAGCCAAGCTGCTTCATCGATAATCTTCTCTGTGCTTTGCGACGAGTAACCGCAGGAGCAGTGAAAAGCGCTGGAGATCCATCGACGATTTATCTCCTCTTGATTTATCATCCTCGAGTAGATAAATATCGATGGATCGAAGCGCTCGAAGTGCTAGGCGCTGAAGCTAGACAAGAAGCAAAAGGGACTGTCCAATAAGTGTATGACACTTTATTTTTGGACAGCCCTTTTTTGATTGTACTAGTTAAATGGTTAAATCCATCCTCTAAAGCGAGAAGCTTCTGCCATTTTACGAACCCCTACCATATATGCAGCTAAACGCATATCAACTTTTCGTGTTGCAGCGATTCGATAAACATTTTCAAAAGAAGTTACCATGACACTTTCCAATTTCTTTTCAATTTCTTCTTCCGTCCAATAATAGCCTTGATTGTTTTGAACCCATTCAAAATAAGATACGGTTACTCCACCTGCACTAGCAAGAACATCAGGAACAAGAAGAATGTCTCTTTCAGTTAATATTTTTGTTGCTTCGATTGTTGTCGGACCATTCGCTGCTTCAACAACAATTTTAGCTTTAATGTTTCTTACATTTTCTTCGGTAATTTGATTTTCAATCGCTGCCGGTACTAAAATATCACATTCTAATTCTAAAAGTTCCTTATTAGTGATGGTATCTTTAAATAATTTTGTAACAGTACCAAAGCTATCACGCCGATCTAATAAATAATCGATATCTAAGCCTTCAGGGTCATATAGAGCCCCGTAAGCATCAGAGATTCCAACCACTTTTGCTCCAGCATCGTGCATAAACTTAGCTAAAAAGCTCCCTGCATTTCCAAACCCTTGAATAACAACACGGGCATTTTCGATGCTGAAACCTTTCTTTTTCGCGGCTTCTCTAATACAGATCGTAACTCCTTTAGCCGTTGCGGTTTCTCTACCGTGGGAACCCCCTAACACAATCGGCTTTCCAGTAATAAAGCCTGGTGAGTCAAACTCTTTTATTCTGCTATACTCATCCATCATCCATGCCATAATTTGTGAGTTCGTAAATACATCAGGTGCAGGAATATCTTTAGTAGGGCCAACAATTTGACTAATCGCTCGTACGTAACCTCTACTTAAACGCTCTAATTCACGAAAAGACATTTCACGAGGATCACAAATAATACCGCCTTTTCCTCCCCCGTAAGGTAAATCAACGATCCCTGCTTTTAAACTCATCCAAACAGAAAGTGCTTTAACTTCTTTTTCGGTAACATTCGGATGGAAGCGAACTCCACCTTTTGTCGGACCAACCGCATCATTATGTTGAGCACGATAACCAGTGAAAATTTTTATTGAGTCATCATCCATTCGAACTGGAATTCGAACAGTTAATAATCTAATCGGTTCCTTCATTAACTCGAAAACTTCGTCTGAATAACCAAGTTTATCTAGCGCTTTCTTGATGACAGTTTGTGTTGACTTTAAAACATCTGTAGATTCATTGTTACTACTTACGTTGCTAGCCATTTTATTCACCTCTAAAATTTTTCTATCTTATCTAGTTTAAAATGAAAGCCTTTACATATATACTATAAAGAAGTTGAGACATTTTTTCCACCAAACTTTTAATATTTTTTAAAAATATTTTTTAAAAATATTTTTAAAAATCATTTAAAGGCCCTTTTAAATATAAAAAGGACTGTCTCATAAGTGTCTGATACCAGGGAGAACTTACCAAATATAGACGTATAAATTTATTATCCGTCTATATTTGGTGCCTAACGGTGTCTGACACTAGGACAGCGCCTTTATGTTTTCTTATTTTTTTAAAGATAATTTAACTAAAGTATCAATCATATCTTCATATGATAAGCCTATTTCTCTACAAGCATCTGGATATAAACTAGTAGGAGTCATCCCTGGCAACGTGTTAACTTCTAAAATAACTGGTGCAGATCCATCATGCGGGATGATGAAGTCTACTCTTGAATATACATCGCAGCCTATTGCAACATGTGCTAAAACCGCTTGTTCCTGTAATAAAGTTGTGAGCTCATTACTTATTTTCGCTGGTACAATATGCTCACTCATCCCAGGCGCATATTTTGATTCATAGTCATAATAGGCATTTTTCGGGACAATCTCAACAATCGGTAACGCTTTAACATCACCTTTGCTACCCAACACTGCAACCGTTACCTCTCTACCAGCTATAAACTCTTCTAATAAAACGACTTCATCATGTTTAAACGCTGCTTTAACACCATCTAAAAGTTCTTTTTCATTTTGAGCGATCGTTAAACCGATCGTTGACCCTTCATGGTTCGGCTTTACCACTACCGGATACGTTAAACTATGAGAGAAATTTTCTTCGTTAAAAGCATAGCTTTCAAGAACTTTTTCTTTTGCAACTCTTATTCCATTTAACCCGAACAATTTCTTTGATCGTGCTTTATCCATCGCAATCGCTGAACCTAAAACTTTGGATCCTACATACGGTTTATTTAATAAATCTAAAAATCCTTGAACTCTTCCATCTTCACCTAATCGCCCGTGAAGCCCTATAAAGAAAATATCTACATCTATATTCATAATGCGATTTAAACAATTTTTTGTCCCTTGAAAATCGATCCCCGTTACTTCATACCCTTTTTTCTTTAATGCCTCAATAATCCCTTTTCCACTAGATAACGAGACTTCTCTTTCAGCAGAAGTACCACCATAAATTACAGCAATTTTCATTTGATTCAATCACTCCTACAAACGTAAAGTTTAAAATAGTATATTCGCCTAACAAGTTAATTGTACCTTGTTTTTTAATGTTTTAATGAATTTCATAATTCATTATTTCCGCCACGAAGATCAATATATAGTTGCGTCAAAACCACTCGCAAACTATATATTGCGTGATCTGGCTCGTTTTTGGTAATTATGAAATTCATTTGTTTAACTAAAAATTACTACTTTATGATAACACTCTATGTTTAAAAATCAATGTATTTTTCATATAAAACACTCATACCGATTAATCGTCAACTTCTAATATGTAAAAGAACAAGCGATTTCCTTCTCTTCGCTGTAAACCTCTATCGAGTTTTAGAGGCTCGTTCAGGAAATCGCTCATTCTTTTTTCATACAAAATGCACATGACGACCATTCCGTCGCCATCTAATACCAACTAGCCACTAACCAACAAACCAACTTTAATACAAAAAATAAACCTCAAAGCATCATTTTGAGGTTTATTTGAAAAATGTATGATAAACTTTTTCAATCGCATTATTTTCAATAATATTTAATCCGTATTCATTTAAACGAAAAATTGTTGTCGTAGAAGGGTACCCAAATTCAGATAAAAGCGCAATAAACGCATCCATATCTATACCAAACAACTCTTGTTCATCAAAGGTGATGAAATACTTATTTTCAAAGTGAAGTAAGCAACCTGATGTTACACCAAAACTAGTAAGTCTCGGTGCTAAAGAAATAACATCCTCTATATTATAAAATTCATAAATAATCTCTTCACTTTCATCTAACGTTACTTGCATTTCAATAAAGCCGTCATCAAATTGTTCTTCGACATTATGGTCGGGTTGAGCTTTTGAAACGATAATCACCATTCCTTGTGCCGGTACAGAGAATACTTCAATAGCGATTGGTCCATCGGCTTCAAACCCTAGTTCGTCACTCGCCTCTAACATCATATCACGAAAAAGTTGGTGAACTTTTGGTATATCTTGCCACATTTCTTCCTTCGTTATCCCACGTTCACTGAGGTCATCAAAAGTAAGAAAAATCTTGATCTTATCATAATTAAGTCGTTCTAATCGCATCTTACTTCCCTCCTTTTTATACCTAGGAATTAGTTAATAATAAGATATGAAAATAGGTATAAATAGGTTCATTTAAAATTATTGAAGAGGTATTAGCCAAATTTCTTAAAGTGTAACATTTAACCATTCGTTCCACTCATCCTTTGTAAAACCGAGTAGATATTTATTGAATGGTTCTACCTTTTGTTGCGAAGTACTCCGAAATGCATGGCCTCCAATTCCGATTTTTAAAGAAGGAGAAGATCGCTCTATTTCATGAATAAAAGAAAGAGTTTCAGGTAAATACTCTTTAAGTGAACAAGAAACGAATAAATATTTTGCGTCCACCTCTTGTAATACAATTTTTAGGTCTTCAGTTGGGACATTCGTTCCTAAATAAATTACCTCAAACCCTTTTCTTCTTAAATATAAAGTAAAAGTTAACAACCCTAATTCATGCCGTTCATTCACACCACAAATAGCAACTGCTTTAGGTTGAAGCGGATCAATTTGTAAATGATGAGAAATGATCATTATTCTCGTTTTTAAATATTGTGTAGCGTAATGTTCGTGCGCTACTGTAATTTCACATCTTTCCCACTTGTCACCTATACTAACCAAAACCGGACCTATTACATCCATCACTACTTTTTCAATAGAAAAAATATTAAACGCCTCATCTAATATTTGATTTGCTTTAAACTCTTGAAAATTTAACAAACTTTCCTCAAGATCAAACACAAGCGAATTTAACTTATTATTATTATATAGTGATTCTTCTTCTTGTGATTGTACGTCTATATTTCCTTTCTCTAGCAGACCAACCGCTTGTCCAATTGTAAATCCTTTATTAACTTTATCTATCAACCATCGCAAAACAGCCACATGCTCTTCTGAATATAAGCGATGTCCTGATTCATTTCTTATCGGTTCGATGATTTTGTACCTTCGTTCCCATGCCCTTAATGTTCCAGGTTGAATTCCTAACATAGTTGAAATCGCTTTTATATTATACTTTGCTTTATCTTCACCCATTGTTCAACCCCCAAACCATTTACCAGTTGCTTGCATTAATTATATAATCATTGTTTCCTTGAGTAAAATTTGAATAACTTTTATCATTATTTTCATTTTAATGAGTGAATTTCATAATTACCAAAAATGAGCCACATCATGCAATATATAGTTTGCGAAATGATTTTGACGCAACTATATATTGATCTTAGTGGCGAGAATCATGAATTATGAAATTCATTAAATAACTGGACAATTTTTCTAATAACTCTTTTTTAAAAGATTTTGTCTGTTTCAGTCAACTACCCCGTTCTTTAAAGTGATTATATGGACTTCTGCTGGCGCTCCTAATCGTAGAGGTAGTCTTGTTGTCCCATAGCCATTACTAACAAGAATATAAAGATCATTTTTAAGTTTAGATAATCCAGCCTTTTCACTAATACTATATCCAAATAAGCGAATTTGTCCTCCGTGCGTATGTCCACTTAAAATTAAGTTAATATTATGAACTTCTCGCAATTTCTTTTTAATATCTGGATTATGACTAACTAATATTTGAAAATCTCCATTACACTCTTTAGTGGATGCTTCAAGATTATCAAAACGATGGCCAAAATCATCAACACCAATTAAATCAATAGTTTCACTATCGCGCTTAAAAGACGTACAGCTATTAGCTAAAATCTTCACACCTTCATTAAGAAGTATGCTTTCTAATCGGAAATGATTTACTTCATAATCATTATTTCCCCAAACAAAATAAGTCGGGGCAATCTTTGTTAGAGATTTTATGTTTTTTTCTACTCGTGAAAACGGTACTCCTTTTTCTGTCAAGTCACCACCGATAATAATTAAATCTACATTTCCTTGGATTTCTTTTAAAATACAATTGTTCACTTCTCGATGATGAATATCTGAAATAAAAAAAAGCTTCATTCCAGAAAACTGTTTAGGCAAGCTGGAGAATGAAAGCTCTGTATAAGTAATTTTATTTTTTCTACTCTCAAGCCACATATGAAGTAATAATAAAATTAATAAGAAAGTACCAATTAATGTTAAAATAACCAAATTAAATCCCACCTAGTTGCTATAATGCCGGCTTTTACGGTGAATATTAGCATCCATTATACCATAGAAAGCGGAAAATACGAATGCTGCTATCGACACCAAGAAATTATTGAGGGCAATGATGATAAAACCTAAAATGACTAGTGCTATCCACAACGCTTCTCTATTAAAACTATTATGCTTCATAACATTTTCTGAAATCATCTTTATTATCCTAGAAATAGTAAAAAAACCTGAAATAAATAGTAAAATAGAGCCTAACCATTTAAATGGTTCAAATACTAACTTATGCATTAATATTTCGGTTGTAAATGAATTTAAAGCCAACGGAAATGTTGAAATAGATAAGTTTAAACATAAAAATCCGACTATTAAGAAGGTTAGACGTTTCTTCATAAAACAACATCTCCTTGTATGAAAATCATGAGTGACTTAAACAGTACGGTACCTAAATAGTATATTCAAGTGAGTGAATTTCATAATTACCAAAAATGAGCCACATCACGAAACATATAGTTTGCGAATGGTTTTGACGCAACTATATATTGGTCTTAGTGGCGTGAATAATGAATTATGAAATTCATTAAAGTATATGAGAGAATTTACAATAAAATTATACCTACACCTAACCAACAAGAAAAGAGGCTGGGACAAAAGTGTCTGACACCACGCGGATCCTACTAAATATAGACGTAAAGATTTATCATATGTCTATATTCGGTGTCTAGCGGTGTCTGACACTTTGTTTTGTCCCAGCCT
>SKOL01000321.1 GCA_007120055.1 Anaerobacillus sp. | reverse complement strand
TTTTTATGCTTTCCTTCTAGTGGTACGCTGTCACTCCTCGAAAAGAAAACCACTGCCATTGAAAGTGGTAGTGGTCATTATCGGAAGAAGTACATTTAGATGTTGATATTAAGTGGAGTAATGGCATTACTACTACGTGCTTAAGTCATTCTATTTAAATAACTTATCCTTTACAAAACTCTCTACTTCCTCACTAGTCTGCATATTTAAAGCTCCTAATACGATTTCACTTAAATTTGTTTTTGAAAGTTTCTTAATTTGGCTTCTTACTTTTAAAATAGAGGATGAACTCATGCTAAATTCATCTAAACCTAAGCCTAGTAAAAGTGGAGTGGCCACTTCCTCCCCAGCCATTTCGCCGCACATCCCCACCCATTTACCTTTTTTATGAGCTACCTGGATGACGCTGTATATTAGCCTTAATATTGCAGGATTATACGGCTGATATAAATGAGAAATACGTTCATTCATCCTATCTGCCGCTAGAGTATACTGAATGAGATCATTCGTCCCAATACTGAAGAAATCTACCTCTTTTGCAAAAATATCTGCCATAACTGCTGTAGACGGAATTTCGACCATAATTCCTAGTTCAATTTTATCTAAAACAGAAATTCCTTCACTTAAAAGATCTTCTTTTTCCTCATTTAATATTTGTTTCGCTTGGTGAAACTCGTCTAATGTTGCAATCATCGGAAACATGATTTTTAAATTACCATATACACTTGCCCGTAATAACGCACGGAGCTGGGTGCGGAACATATACTCCATTTCGAGACAGAGTCGAATTGCACGGAATCCTAAAAATGGATTCATTTCTTTAGGAAGGTCTTAGTATGGAAGTTCTTTATCGCCTCCAATATCAAGAGTTCGAACGACTACTGGCTTACCTTCCATATCCGTTAAAACACTTTTGTATGCATTGAACTGTTCTTCTTCTGTTGGTAACTGTTCTCTTCCCATATATAAAAACTCGGTACGATATAAGCCAACACCTTCTGCACGATTCTCTAAAACACCTTTTATATCTTCCGGTGATCCAATATTTGCTGCTAGTTCAACTTCGTGTCCGTCTGCTGATACTGTTTTTTTACTTCTAAGCTTTGCTTGTTCAGCTTTAAGTTTTTCTAGAGATGACTGCTTATCTTTATACTCTTCAATCAATTCTAATGACGGATTCACAATAACCTTCCCTGCTTCCCCATCGATAATAAGTAAATCACCAGTTTTAATCGTTTCAGTAACTATTTTTGCGCCAACAACTGCAGGAATTTCCATCGATCGTGCCATAATTGCTGAATGTGAAGTTCTACCTCCGATATCCGTAGTGAATCCTTTAACAAATTCACGGCTTAATTGGGCAGTATCTGACGGAGTTAAGTCTTCAGCAATAATAATTACTTCTTCTGAAATTGAACTTGGATTAGAAATTGTGACATTTAAAAGATTTGCCAATACTCGTTTAGTAACATCGCGAATATCAGAAGCACGCTCTTTCATGTACTCGTTATCCATCAACTCAAACATGTTAATAAACATACTAGAAACTTCTTGAAGTGCATACTCTGCATTTACTTGATTTTCCTTGATTGAATCTTTAACTGGATTTACTAACTCTGGATCATTCAATATTAGAATGTGAGCAGCAAATATCTCAGCTTTGTCTTCACCGAGGTTTTGTCTTGTTGTTTCTCTTAGATTCTCTAAATCTTTAATAGCCACTTCTATTGCTCTATGGAAACGTTCTAACTCGCTACTGCTATCTGTGACAATTCGTTTTTCTACTAACAGATTAGGAGTCTCAAGGCTATATGCCTTGGCGATTGCTATACCTTCTGATGCTGCAATACCATTTATTTCTTTAATCATAATTAATACCCTTCCTTCTCATTTCTACTACTAACCTATCAATTGTCTCTGAGACATCAATAATGTGCTTCTTCTAAGGCGATCTTGCAATATGCGATTAGATTTACTAAATATCTCATGAAACAGAGAAGATAAGAATTTTAGAAGCACGAATGCACAAACTACTGCATTTATTCGATTTAAATTTACCCACCATAGATTAAGACAATCTCCCAAAAACTAATAAAAATAGCATTTGGGAGTGGTTCAAGTGTTAGTTCATTTAAATACGGGTTTTATTTAAAATTATTTTTTGTTCAACAGAAGCAATTAATCTCCTAGTATAACTAATTGTATCCGGGTTAACACTAACGCTATCAATGACTGAGTTCACTAAAAAATTCAGTAAACTCAGGGTATAACGACGGTCCTTGTCCACATATCGATACGGTTTTTCCATGTTTATGCGCAGCTTCAATTAACATTTTAATCGCTCTCTTAACAGAAGGACTTCTTTCATCAAAATACCCCATACTATTAAAATTCCTGAATCGCGGTCCGCCCCCATGATAAGTTGAGTTAAGTCATTGCTTCCAATACTAAATCCATCCACTAATTGAGCAAACTTTTCGGCATCGAAAATTACTCATCAGGAGTGACCATACCTGAGACGACAGCTTCACCTAAGCCCCAAGATGCATTAATCATTATTTCATTCCGGTTGTTTGTTACTGGATTGGCTGTAAATAACACTCCTGCTTTTTCACTGTCTACCATTTTTTGAATAACCGCTCATAATGAAACATCAAAATGATCAAAGCCTTGTGTTTCACGGTAATAAATTGCACGAGCCGTCCATAATGACGCCCAACACTTCCGTATATGTTTTAACACTTCGTTAATTCCGCTAATTTCAAGATACGTATCTTGCTGACCAGCAAAAGATGCTTCAGGTAAGTCTTCAGCTGTTGCTGAGCTACGAACCGCTACTCTAGAGTCCACTAAACCGACAGAAACACTAAAATCACTATACGCTTGACAAATTTCTTTTTCAATCGATTCTAACATGTCTGTTTTTTCTATTAAGGTACAAATTTGTTGCGCTTTTATTTGTAACTCAGCAGTACTTTCATACTCAATACAATCAATAATACTATTGATCTTCTTTTGCACCTTTTCCACCTACAAGAGGAACATCTTCTTTAGATACTTCAGGAAAAAATCGAATATAATTATATTTCCCCAATTAGTTACAACCTCAATTAATAGATTTTAACTCTTTATTTTTATATGCCGAGCTTGAAATATTATTTTTATATGAATTGTTTTAGTCTTGGTTCAATTGCTATAATAAAGTACAGCAATACTACTTACTATTGTTGACAAAGCTCACCAAGGCCACTTTTAATTACTTTTTCAATAGCTGATAAGGCTTCGTTTGAATCGTCACCTTCTGCAGTTACTATAATCTCAGCACCTTTTCCTACAGCTAATGACAT
>SKOL01000339.1 GCA_007120055.1 Anaerobacillus sp. | reverse complement strand
TTCGAACAGCCTTTAATAATAAAATAATAAGGTTTATTAGTTGTTCCTCATCCTATTCAATCACAAGGTGCGTTATCAACAGTTATTATTCTTCATCCTCCATTTCAACTAAAAATGGATCGTGGATTAAACCGGTGCGTCGTAATTTTAAGGTGACATTAACGTCAATGTTTGCTTTAGCAAACTCTTCGTTCCATTCGTCTTTTACTTTTTTAAATTGTTGGTAGTTTTGTCGTTCCATATGTTCACCAAAACCGAAAATGTCTAGTTGAAAATCTTCTTGAAGAATGCGAATTGTTTCTTCTATTTCTTTTTCGAATGCTTTAGCAAACTGTTTTTCCATGTCTAAGTATGCTTGAAGATCAACGATTTCTATTGGGCATTGGATTGTTTCTAAGCGGCCTTCTAAATCGATATTAACATTAAACTTCGGTAGGTCCTTATCATAACGAGCTTTCACTCTAGTTTTTGAATTAGTAATTCTAGCTGCCATCGACTTTTCTTCTCCACACATCGTGGTAATCGAAGTTCGCCTTAATTTATCTTGTAAAAGCAGAAAGTTTCGTACATGTTTGATCGGTAATTGTCCCACGTATTTCATCCCGTTAAATATCGCTAACCCATCTAAAATAACTAAAGCGTCCATTTCTACTTTTTCCATGTTACTTCTTTTTTTTCCTTGCTCTGGTGAACCGATCACTTTCACTTCTGGCGCAATAGGTTCTCTCCCAGGTGATAATAGAGCAACAATGAAATCTTTCATACGAATGTCGGGGTCACCGCCCCATTCTTTTACCATCGTATCAAGTTGCTCATGAATTTTTAAAGATGAAACTTGCTGAATCGGGTAATTAATTTTTAACACATCTTTAGCGGCAACATTATCGACAACTAGAAAGTTAAAATCGTTTCGTATTTCACGATCTGCTTCAAAAAAGTCTAGAAACTCTAACAAACCTTCCTGTGCAATCTCCTTACTCATGACGACAACACGCATATGCGAGTAGATGAGTTTTCGAGTTGCCATCACATTCATTTTTTTAGCGAGCTCGGCAATCGTATTTCCTTCAAGTGAAAATATAATCGACGCTGTCTCAGCACCCCTCGTATCGGGGTCTAAAGCATTTACATTGAAAAACTCTGTGGTTAGTCGGTATTTATGTTCTTTCCCTTTATCGATGGCGATAGCTGAAACGACGGTGATATCATCTAATTCTGCTTGGTCCCAGCAACCAGTAATTACAGTTAGGCTGAGACAAAACATGAATAGGAATTTTTTTTTCACGTTTCTGTTCCCCCTTCCTCTTTTTTCGGTGGGGATGGTGATTTAGAATTTGGTTGCTTGTTCGGGTTTTCAGTTCTTAAAAAAGAAGGTCTTTTCTTCATTGCCCAAGAAGGTAATCGAATAAATATATCTCCTTGATCTTGGAGACTAAACGGTGCGAACGGCGCTAAATAAGGGACACTAAAAGATCGCAAGCTTGCTAAGTGGGCAACTAAAAATATCATTCCTAAAAATACTCCAAAAAGTCCAAAAATAGCAGCCGAAATAACAAAAACGAAACGTAATAAGCGAGTCGCAATCGCAAATGTGTATATTGGTGCAACGAAACTCGAAATCGCCGTTAAGGCAACAACAATAACCATGATGTTAGAAACAATCCCTGCTTCAACGGCAGCTTGTCCAATGACTAAACCACCAACGATCGAAATGGTACCACCTACTGCGCGTGGCATACGAATTCCTGCTTCCCGTAAAATTTCGAAGGTAATTTCCATGATTAATGCCTCCACAACCGCAGGAAAAGGGATGCCTTCTCTTTGAGATATGACATTAATTAAAAGTTGCGTCGGTATCATCTCGTGGTGATACGTAATAATCGCTACATATATTGAAGGCAATAGTAAAGCAATTAAAAAAGCAAAATAGCGTATGAGACGGATAAAGCTCCCCATTAAAAAAGGTTGATAATAATCTTCACTCATCGAAACAAAGTCAGAAAAAGTCGTTGGTGCTGATAAAACGAAAGGAGTTCCGTCGATAAATAAAGCAAATTTCCCTGCCAGTAAATGAGCGGCTACGATGTCAGGACGTTCGGTATTGTACAGTAACGGAAATGGTGTGAATGTTTTATCTTCTAGTAATTCTTCTAAGATGCCTGAATCGAATAGCGCATGTGTATCGAGCTTATCGAGTCGATGGCGGATCTCTGTTAATATTTCTTGATTTGTAACTCCATCGACATAGGCGAGATAAACTTTCGTAGCAGTTTCGCTTCCGATCGTATGGGATTCAAAGCGCAAATGCCGGTTTTTAATTTTTTTACGTATCAGGCTAACATTTGTTTCAACATCTTCAACGAAGCCTTCTTTTGGACCCCGAACGATCGTTTGTGTACTCGGTTCTTCAATCGCTCTTTTTTCAATTTTTTGAACTTCGATCGATAACACCTTTGCTAATTTATCTACAAAGATTAAAGCATTACCATTTAAAATATCATCGATGACTTCATGTTCATATTGGATAAAATGGTGCTTAGTCGCTGAAAAAAATTCTTTGCAGTACTCTTCCCATGTAGACTCGTCTAAAATTTGTTTATTATGGATATTCGCTTCAGTCAAAGGGGTTAAAATAGCCCCACTGATTTTTTGTCGATCTGTCATTGAAGTTAAGCAACACAACAACCCATTTTGCTTACCGACTTGGATTTCTTCGATTAATAAATCTGATGTATCGCCAAAATTTTCTTGCAAGCTTTGTTTTGTTTTCTCAATACTAGGATTAATATTTTCTGAATTTTCACGATTTGTTTGAGAGACAGAAGCAGTTTTTCCCATCCATTTTTTAAGCATTCGTTACCCCACCTTTTTTCCGCTTCCCTTTTATAAAAATGATCATCGCAAGGAGGGTAGGAATACCAATTTGAAGTGGCATATGTAAATACATTGGAACGAATTTTAACCCTTCCTCAATATGCTCTGTATAATTTGATGCAATTAAAATCGTAAAAAGGGCAACGATCATCCCAATCGGTATCGAAAAGTAGCGATAAGGCACTTGAAACACGTATTCAAGCCCTTTTAATCCCCCGAAAAAAAACACACTAACTTTGATGAAAATTCCTAACATCATAACGAAAATAACGATGGGATCAATTCGTTCAATAAAATCCGCAAAAGCAATTTCTCTAGCTGCTGTTAAGAGGGGGAATGTTGCTCTTTCAGAGACTTCGATTCCTAATACTGAGATGCTAACAATTTTAATGGTAGAAAGAGTGAATCCTGTAGCAATAACCGCCCCTATGCTTATTTTCGTAACATGGTGAAACTTGTTCGTAATCGCCATGAA
>SKOL01000536.1 GCA_007120055.1 Anaerobacillus sp. | reverse complement strand
TTTGTTTTCTTCTTCTATTTGCATTGCGACTGCTTCGACTTCCGTTTGAACAAAATCACGAACATTTCTTTTTAAAAATTTAATATCTTCACTTAGTTCAAAGTTCATTTTTTCTCACTCCCTTATAGTGAACTCTTAATCTTTTCTCTACGACTTAACTTCTATCATTAACTATAGTCACCCGACTCTTGATAGTACTGCATTCGAGAAAGATCATTAACGTCTATCCCATTAAAATCGATTAATGCAAAGGGGCCTATTTAATTTTGTGACTTCTTCAATCTTTTACCTAAGTTCGCTTCCTTTAATTCTACTTTTCTCCTCATCTATCACCGTTTTTTTTAATAGTTTTCCAACAGAATTACGCGGTAATCTGTGTCGAATTTCAAACAACTTCGGAACCTTGTAACTATTTAAATTTAAATGACAATACCCCTTCACATCTTCAATATCTATTTGCCTTCCTTTTTTCGGAACAATTAAAGCCTTCAAAACTTCTCCAAATCGAGGGTCAGGGATTCCAAAAACAAATGCTTCTTCGATCTCAGGATATTCATTCAATACTTTTTCAACCTCCTGAGCGGAGATGCTGCAACCACCTACGATAACGACTTCTTTCTTTTGACCAATAATAAAGAAATAGCCATCTTCATCCATTATTGCTAAATCACCCGTATACAGCCAACCGTTCCTAAGAGCTAGTTTTGAAGCTTTCTCATTTTTCCAATAACTATTCATTACTTGTGGACCTTTTATGAGCAATTCTCCGGGAAATGTAGGTGGCAGTTCATTACTATCTTCATCTACAATTAAACAATCTGTCCCTGGTAATGGGATCCCTATACTCCCAACTTTTCTAATTCCTTCTGTTGGATTTCGATGTGTTGAAGGAGATGCTTCTGGCAACCCATATCCTTCAATAATTGTCGTACTAGTTAATGCTTCAAATCGTTTAGTGACTCCAATTGGATTAGCAATTGGTTCACTAGAACAAATCTTTAAGCAATTAAGTCCATAGTTCTCCAAATTCGGATAGTTTATGAAAGCGTTATACATATATGGGACGCCTGGAAAAAGTGTAGGTTGATACTTCTTAATATTTTCTAATACAACATTGACATGAAATTTTGGAAATAATAAAAGACTAGCACCAATATAAACCCCTAGATTCATTGCAGTTGTCATTCCATAAATATGGTAGAGCGGGACTGCCGTTAATACCATCTCTTCTCCAAATTTCAATTTCTTACCGTACGACATACAACTTTGAATTATATTGGCTATAATGTTGTGATGGCTTAGCATTATTCCTTTTATATTTTCATCCGTGTCACAAGTATAGTGAATGACGGCAATATCTTCTCTCACAGAAATTTTAGCCTCTTCTAGAATCGGCTCCGCCTGTTTAATTAGTTGTTCAAGAGTCTTAAACTTATCGATCGGTTTTGTTCCTGAGATAAATAGTTGTTCAAGGAATTTAGAGTCTTTAACCAATTCGCAAGGATCATGTTGACTATTTTGCTCTATTACGAGATATTTCATTTCTGAATCAATCATTATCTTTAAAAGTTCTCTGTTCCTAACATGTGGGTTAATTTGGACTACCGTTATGCCAAGCAATTGTGCTGCGAAAAAGCAAATCATGTAATTAGGATGATTGTTTATCATTAAGCCAATTCTGTCACCCTTATTCATGCCTAAGTGGTTCCAAGCCGATGCCAGTCTATCAACTCTGTTTTTAAGTTCTAAATACGTTATCGATTGATCGTTATAAATAACTGCTGACCTTTCCCCATACTTTCCCACTGTCTCTTTAAATAATGTGTAGATTGATTTTTCGGGAATGACTAATTTTTCTTTCATTTCACTAGTATATGATCTGTGCCATATACGCTCAGTTAAATGATGCATAGTACACCCCTTCCTCGTAAATATTGTATTCCATGTATTGTGGTAACACATTTGATATGAGCAATACTTATTATCATCAATAATTTAGGTATAGTTAAATGCTTTTTTTAATCGTTTAACGCACCGACTTCTCGATAATACTTTTTGGCACCCGGATGTAGTGTTTCAATATCAATACCATCAAATGCTGTCTCAAGTGTAAAATGACTTGCTCTCTCTGGTAATTGACTTGCAAAAGCATCTATATTTTCCCAGAACAACTTAGTTAAATTATAGACATACTCCTCATCTAAGTCTTTTCTAAGTGTAAACATCGCTACAGTTGTATAAGTAAGAATATCTACATCCAGGTCACGATACGTTCCTGCTGGAAGGACATCCGAAGAAATCCCATATCCTCGGTTACTGATACTATCTAACTTATCTTTGTCAATTGGAATAACTTTAATTGGTCTTGTCATTTCAATTTCTAGTAAACCCGCTACAGCAGGAGCACCTCCTCCAACAAATACATCAACATTTCCATCACGTAACATCGAAGCACCGTCTGAATAATTTCCATATGAAATTTGTCCACCTGCTTCAGTAATTACATCTTCATCAATGCCGTACTCAGCCATCATTCTCCAAAAAGCTACAGGTCCACCACCACCGCGTGGCCCTAAAAAAATATGAGTACTAACAATATCTTCGATTGTATTAATATTTGTATTACTCTGGAGTGTTGCGATAGTTTGGTACACTGGATATAAGGATGCCATACCTGAAAGTTGCTCTAGTGGCGTTTCAAAATCCATATCGCCAATAAGAGCATCCGCAAAGTCTGAGGTAAAATTAATTCCTAATTTAATATCATCAATCTCTAAACCTCTTAAATTTGCAGTTGAGCCACCTTCAAGCTGTGATACATTTAGATTTTCAAACCCATCCATATATACTTCTGATAAGATCGTCGTAATTGGGTACCAACCTGACCCCATTGGACCTGAGCCAATAACTAAAAACCGATCCGGAGCAGTTGGTTTTGCTTCACCACTATCTTGATTTGTTTCATTTGATTGTGTCTCATTACTATTTGAATCAGGGTTACTTGATGTCGATTCACCACATGCTGATACAAAGAACAATAAAAGTATTAAAGTAAAACTTAAAAGCATTTTTCTAATCATTATACTTCCCCCTCTAGGCAATCATTTTTTTTTGTTTTATAGTATTTTTTTTCTTTTGATGGAGCACGATGATCAATACGATGACTAGACCGATACCATCAAATAATAAATTTGGTAAAACTAACAAAAAAGCACTCGCAAACATAAATAGTCTTTTTATTTTTCCTAATTCACCTAGGAAATAGTTTTCAAGAGCGGCCGCAAAAAATAGGCAACTTGCAATAGCACTAATTACAGCCATCATAATGTAAGTTATATCTCCACCTTGCAAA
>SKOL01000026.1 GCA_007120055.1 Anaerobacillus sp. | reverse complement strand
TACCGTCATCCTCATATTGATGAGAATAAACCGTTTTTATAATCTCTTTGACACTGTTATATTTTTGCGTTGCCATAAAGTACTCTGTCGGACCTTGGCAAACATCACGAGTTCCCCAAGCGGCCCCACCGTACTGTTCAAGACCATGCGGTACAGAGTAATGGACTAACATATTATGCGTATACCACCAGGCAAGAGAATTCACTTTCTCTAATTCTTCTGATCCATTACCACATTGTGATAATTGGAAACCGTTCATGACTTCGCGGTAAAAATCTCGATATCTTTCAATTTCTGTATCGATATTTTTCTTCGCTACCGGTAAGGTTTCACCATGAAGAACACCTTGTACCGTCATAACCCATTCACTTGTTGCACTTAACTCTAGTACGAACATTGCCGCTGAATCCGGAACAATATTAGGTACGAGAATCGTCTCATCTGTTAAAGAGTAATCAGCACCTTCAATATTTATACGATATGCTAAATTAGGGTATACATTAGCACTGTCAGATTGTCCGTCTGCAAAAATTGAAATGATATTATCATCTCTATTGATTTGATACGGTACCTCATATTCATTGTTGTTCATAGAAACTTGATTCGTTACTAAATAACGATATTGTTTCCCGCTCTTTGCACGAACTTCTAACTGAACTTCTGCTGTATCAACCGTTGTAAAATTAGAAATAATGAACGTTTCTTCGTCTGTTTTATAATACCAACGTGCATAGTTAAAGCCTATTTCAAACAGAGAAGGCATTGTAAGTAAATGATAAGTTCCTTCAATTTCTACATAAATACGCTGCCCCGATGTTTTCATAACGTTTAAGGCATTACGAGCATTTGTTAACATTTTGTTAAAAGATGTGTTTCCTACAACAAGCTGCGAGTTAAAAATTCCATACATATAAGATGTAGTTGTGATCGTATTTTCTTTTAATTGATCATTTTGCCCACTCATTAATATGTGTCCGTGTGGACGTTCCAAAACCATCTCTTTTTCTTTTAATACGACGTGCTCATACGTATCTGTAAAAAATGATAAGAGGTTCTCATCTTTCCATTCTTCTTGAAGGCGATTTGGAAACAGTTCTTCTAATTCTTCCTTTTCGATGTTGATTGTTTTTAATGGCTTTCCAATCGACGGAGACAAATGAACTTTTTCAACTACAGAGTTTTTGTCGAAACTTTTCGCTTCTAAACGTTCCCACGCACTTTGTACTTCATCGTTAAACTCTAAAGATGTTATCGCATTTGGATGATCTTCCTTAAATAATCCATAAAAAACAAACTGTTTTTCACTATCAAGGAAAACTCTTTCTGTTTGTAGCCCTGTATAAGCGAATTCATATTGATAAACTTCATTTGGGAGTGATGCTCTTTGCATCACTTCTAGCTCATTTGTTTCTTTATATGAAAGACCGAAGAATTGGAAGCCATCTGTGGAATACCCTACTGTTTTCGTTAGTGCCCCTTGTTGTAAGTAAGGGAAACCAGCTGACTGTTGCTGATTTTGTCTTGAGCACACAACATACCCTTTCGAATTATTTTCAAAAACTGCATGATCAATATATTGAGATAGGTAAGCTTCATTCGTACGAACGGCTCCTTTATCAGCAATACCTACGTCTTGACCATAAATAAGATCAACTTCTACACCTTGACCATTCACCTTTACGTCCCAAAACCAAATTCCTTGTTCAGTTAAATGAAAAACGACTTGGTACTCTATTCCCTCGAACGTCCCATCATAAATAACTTGGTTTTCCGAGAAATAGACATTACTATTTGAATGAATACCTAATAGTGGTGTTACCTTAATCTCTCCTAAATGGTGTATCCTTAAATAAATGTTATTTAAAGACCCGTCTATTGAATTCGATAACCATTGGTTAATTAAAGTATTATGGTGGGTTGCTTCAAATATATCCCCACTATTTAAAAAGGTGAAACAATAGTCACCTGCTGTAATTTGAGTGTTTTTTGTTGCCATTGTTGTCTCCCCCATTTGTTTATTTCTCTAGTTTAAAACTTACCGCCTGTACTTTTTGGCTATTTGATCCTACATAAGCAATAAAATCTCCTTTATCACTCTTAAATTCAAGATTTGCATGATGATAACGAAGGCTTTCCTCAGTCAATGTAAAAGTAACTGTTTCTTCCTCTCCAGGCGCTAGTTCGATTTTTTCATATCCTTTTAGTTCTTTTAAAGGACGAGCTACCTCTGCTGCTACATCTCTAACATACAACTGCACGACTTCTTCTCCTGAACGATCACCAGTGTTTTGTACTTTGACCGAAATAAAAATCGGTTCATTTGCCGTCATAGATTCTTTAGATATAGATAAGTCACTATAAGAGAAGTTTGTATAGCTAAGACCGAAACCAAACGGAAATAGTGGCTCATTTGGAATGTCTAAGTATTGCGAAACATAACGTACTTGGGCATCAGGTGCATCTTTTGGACGTCCTGTATTAAAGTGGTTATAGTAAACGGGTACTTGCCCTACCGAATAAGGGAAAGACATTGTTAATCGCCCAGATGGATTCACATCACCATAAAGCAAATCAGCGATAGCTGCTCCTCCTTCTGTTCCTGGAAACCATGCTTCGAGTATTGCATCTGAATGTTCAACCACACCATGTAAATCAAGAGGACGCCCATTAAATAAAACGGATACGATTGGTTTATTTAACTTTTTAAGTTTTGAGATCAGTTCAAGCTGAGCTTCCGGTAACCTTATATCAGCTCGCGATCCGGCTTCTCCACTCATATCTGATTCTTCACCTAACGCAAGAACAATAACATCTGCTTGATTGGCAACTTGAACCGCTTCTTGTAGTTGCTGCTTTGTAATTGACTCAATGTCAGCTCCTTTAGCTGTCAAAAGGTTACTTTGATCTAGCTTCATTTTAAAGCCATCGATTAACTTTACCGCATCTTCTTTAGAGCCTGCCCAAGACCACGGCCCTAAAATATCTCCGTTATCTGCAAATGGACCAATCAAGGCAATTTTCTGCTGTTCTTTTAGCGGGAGTACATGTTCATTTTTTAGTAGAACACAAGATTTTGTTGCTAGTTCATGAGCCGCTTTACGATGTTCTGCACTCATTACGAACTTATCTTCTAACTCTTCACTCGCTTCGCGATTTGGATTTTCAAATAACCCTAGTTTTTCTTTTAATTTCAAAATTCGAAGAACCGATTCGTTAATTAAATCTCCATTAACCGATCCATTCTCTATTAATTCTTTTAAGTTTTTTACATAGCAAGAAGTCATCATTTCAATATCCACTCCGGCTTCAATACCTTTTAAAGCCGCTTCTGCTTCATTTGCAGCAACACCGTGTGGAATCATTTCTTTTACAGCGCCCCAGTCGGAAATAATGACACCATCAAAATTCCACTCATCTCGTAACAAGTCTCGCATTAAACGTTTGTTTCCTGTAGCAGGGATTCCATCAACTGTATTAAATGCAGTCATCACCATTTCGCAACCTTCATCAAGGGCAGCTTTATAAGCCGGTAAGTATGTTTCTCGTAATTCTCTTTCCGACATATTAACCGTATTGTAGTCACGACCACCTTCTGGCGCACCATAAGCTGCAAAGTGCTTCACACAAGCTGCTACACGATGACTCTCATTTTGAAAATCCTTTCCTTGAAATCCACGTACAAAAGCTTTTGCAAAAAGACTATTCAAATATGAATCTTCGCCTGTAGACTCCATGACTCGTCCCCAACGTGGATCACGTACTAAATCCACCATTGGAGCAAATGTTACATGAACTCCTGATACAGATGCTTCTTTCGCTGCGACTTCGGAACTTTTTTCTGCTAGACCTAAATCCCAAGAGCAACCTATTGCTAGCGGTACTGGAAAAATAGTTTTATAGCCATGTACAATATCTGCCATGAAAAGTAACGGAATTTGAAGGCGATTATTTTTCAAATGGGCTTGTTGGATATTAATGACTTCTTTTGCTCCAGACGCCCCAAGAACTGAACCACTGTTCGTTATTTCTTCTTTATTTAAACCGAGCCCAGCTAAAGGACCCGTTATTTGCCCTTCCGATTCTGCCCCTTCGAAAAAAGGAGTGGCTAATTGCATTAGCTGGCCTATTTTTTCGTCTAATGTCATTTGTTCTATTAAATCGTTTAGTCTATTTTCGTTCACTTTTTATTCCTCCAAGTCTTATGTCTTTGAAGATCAACCGTAACGATTATCAAATTAATCGTTCTTTTTCACTCAAAACTCGGCGGTATATTAACCAATTTTGAAAGTAAATGATCGTAGGTATGAATGCTAAAATTGCTAAATAAGGTAACAAAAATACAAATAGTGCAGTAACTAATAGTAGAAATGAAAGCATAAAAGTCAATCCGAGGTTTTTCACTGCAAACATGACACTTAAAGCTATTGTCTTCTTAAACGAAGTTTCTAACATCACATTAAATGGGATGATATATATATATAACATGAATGAAAGAACTAACAGTAAAATTGTAATTACCATCCCAACATTAGCAAATTCATTATTTGCATCACTTATTACTATTGAATAATAGTAATAAGCCGATGTTGCAAGAAGTCCCCAGCCAAAGAAAAGTAGATAACTTCTAAAGAAATATTCTTTAAAGCCATAAAAGAACTCTTTGGACAACCCGCTACCTTCTCCTTTCACCCATTTATACAAAACATGATAAAGAGCAAAAGTAGCTGGGGGAAGCGTTATTACTGGTAGGCATAAAATGATCCACAATACATTTAAAAGCCAAAACTCTGTAATTATATCTAACTTTTCTTTGAATGCAGATTCATAAAAGCCTTTCATCTCAAAACTCATCCCTTTATCTTTTTTATATTTTCGACCAGATACTCTAGTTATTCATCAGTGACAGTTGTTCTTCTGCTTCGTTTCTAATTCCTTCATTTCTACCGAAGGCGTCAATTGCCAGTTGAAAAACTGCTTCAGCTTTACCGTACTCTCCAGTTTCGATATAAAGTTTTCCAGTTTGGATAAGAATTTCAGGTAAATGACGATTGCTCGATCTAAAATATTGTTGAAAAAGGGCAAACCCTTCGTCTGCTGTTAACTTTTCATATATAATCTCATTAATTCTATCTTCTGCTTGATAATATACTGATGGCTTAGGAATCGCCCACTTATTTGACCACGCTGCTAAAACTTGTTCATATCCACCTGTGTAGACATATTCTCCGACTTCTCGGTCAAAATCGTCTCCACCTTTAAGCGCTAAACCGTATTGTTCCGCCTCAAAATTTTCTGTGGCTTGATCGTAAAAAGCAAGAGAGTTTTGATAACTTTCAAACCAGACAAGGCTATAAATGAAAACAAAACTGATTATAACAGTAACCCCAGTTATAATAACTTTCTTCATTATCTCTCCCCCTTACTTCAAGCCTACGCCTGAGAATGCTTCAATAAAGTATCGTTGTAGAAAAATAAAAACCCCAACAACTGGTACTGTTACTAATGTAGTTGCTGCCCATAGTTGTTCTAAAAATTGACCAGGTATCGTTGTTTTAAAAGTGTAAAGTCCAAGCTGCAGTGTATACATAGACTCATCACGTAAATATAAAAGTGCCATAAATAAGTCATTCCAGCTATTCATGAATGTTAAAATAGCCACTGTTGCTAAAACCGGCTTTGCCATAGGAACAACGATTTTCCAATAAATTTGAAATTCATTAGCCCCATCAACCCTAGCAGCTTCTAAATATGCCGTTGGAATTTGCGTCATAAACTGACGAATTAAGAAAATATTATACGCACTTACTGCGACAGGAATAATCATAACTTTATAAGTGTTGATCCAACCAAAGCCATATAACATAGAGTAAGTTGGGATTAATAGTAAAATTGCAGGAATCATCATTGACCCTAAAACTACTTTAAAAATAAGGTCTCGGCCTTTAAACTTTAGCTTACTTATCGCGTAAGCGACCATAGAATTTAAAATAACGTTTAATATTGTTACACTAACTGCAATAATTAAACTGTTTTTGAAAAGTACACCTATATTTAATGTTGTAAAAACTTTAATATATCCAATTAAAGTCCATTCATTTGGTAAAGCCATTGGATGATGCATGATTTCTGTACCTGTTTTAAATGAGTTTAATACCATAAAAACAAACGGATACATTACCACAACGGCACCAATAGTTAATAACAAATAAATTAATAGTTTCGAAAGATCTTTCTTTCGTTTCAGTGAAAAGCTCGCCATCATGCAAACCTCCTTTACTCATCTTCGTTGCGATTAATAAGCAACCATTGTATTGTCGTTAAGATTAAAATCACAATCGCAAGAAGTAAACCAATCGTTGATGCATAGCCCATAGACATTTCATCAAAACCTTGTTTATATAAATAAAGAACAGGTGTTAATCCAGCATTATGAGGTCCACCTTGTAAGTCAAAGATCATGAATACTTCTGTAAACATTTGCATACCATTAATCACGTTCATTGTCATAACAAATAAAATTTGTGGTTTTAACATAGGTAATGTTATTTTCCAAAACTGTGTCAACCAGCTTGCACCGTCAACCTTAGCTGCCTCGTATAGTTGTCTGTCTATAGAAAGCATTCCACCTAATAAAATAATCATTTGAATCGCAAACCATTTCCAGCTATTAAATACAGCTAACATTGGCATCGGTAACCACTTTTCAAATGTCCAATAAACCGGGTTACTTATTAAATTCATTTGTAATAAAGCATGCTGTACTGGTCCATTTGGACTTGCTAAAAATTCAAAGATAATCATAGCAGCTGCAATAGAGGTTACTACAGGTAAAAAGTAAATGGTACGAAAGAATGCTGCCCCTTTAGATACCTCTTTTAACAACAAGGCTAGTCCAAGTGAAATAACAAACGTAAGAAAAATAAAGATTGACTGGTTATAAATAATATTGAAAATCGATTGCCAAAATAGCGGATCTTGTATTCCTTTTACCCAATTTCCAATTCCGACAAATTGAGCTTTGTGTGGTTCAATCACGTTCACATCTTGAAAACTCATCTTGATCGCTAAAAACATTGGATACGATAGGAAAATTAAAAAATACAGAATCCAAGGTAAGGAAAAGAGATAGCCCCACGTCGATTCCCGCTTTAAAGATTTAATCACTCCAAATCCCTTCCTTCTCAACTCGAACCTTGGCTACTTTACATCTATGCCAAAGTCTCTGTTTACTAATTTTTATAATGAAGAATTATGACTCTCTAAAAAATAAAGTGCCAGCCATCTCAGATCCTATATGTTAGATAGTGTCCAATCATTCACTTCTAAATATAGTGTTACATTGAGATGAGCTGACACTTATGGGGACACCCCCATCAAAAGAAGTATTTATTATTCTCCGTCAAGAATCTTTCTAGCTTCAATTGCTGCATTTTCAACAGCTTCTTCAACAGTCATTTCATTTTGAATAATTGATTTAATATAGTTTTGTAATAATAAGTTACTAATATCATCCACTTCAGCTACCGCTTCATTTGGAATTGTGTGTTGTAATTGTTCAACGAATGGTTGAATATCATCAGCTTGGAAATACTCATCATCTTCTAATGAAGTTAATGTAGGTAGCTGCTTTAATGCCTTAAGCCCTTCTAAGTTAATATCATCTTCCATCATAAACTTAATAAGTTCAAAAGCTAGTTGTTCACGTTCTGGATTACTTCTAAATACCATTAAAGAACGCCCATCTAAAGTAGACCAGTGTGTATCTCCAGCATTTACTACTGGGATTGGTGCAACTCCTACATCCTCACCAATAACCATTGGACGGTCTTTTGCTTCTTGTAAGTTAGCTTTCCATCCATAACCAAATTGTAACCACATACCTACATTACGACCAAAGAATTCATTACCATCCATCGTAGGAGGTGCATAACCTTGTGCCTTTTCCATGAACTCATAAAAATCTACTAAGTTTGCATCCTCTTGGTCAAAAACAATATCAGTGCCTAATTCATTAAATAATTGATATTCTGCATTGTTGAAGTTGTAATAAATTTGAGACTTCATTGTCCAGTACCAACCGCCCCAAGCTAGAGCTTCATTCCAGAATACATTTCCGTACGTATCAGGTAGATTGTTAATTTTTTCAGCATACTCTAAATACTGTTCAAAAGTTTCCGGTGGGCTGTTAGGGTCTAATCCTGCCTCTTCGAATAACTCTTTGTTATAAATCATCATTTGCGTTGTTGCATTCCAAGGAACATAGTAACGTCCACCAAAATCTTCATGAATATATTGAGGGGCAATGCGATCAAATAATTCTTCAGATCCTGTCATATCTTTTAAGTCTACAATTAAATTATCTCTAGCAAATCTTGCTGGTTGGTATCCATAAACACCTACTAGTACATCCGGGGTATCACCTGCAGCAATACGAGCTGTAAGCTGTCCACCATCAGGCTCCTGCTCGACAATAACATTCACATCAGGATGTTTTTCCATAAACTTCGATGCCACAAAGTTTCTTACATGCTCTAAATAATAACCACCTGCAGGAACCATAATTTTAATTTCACCGCTTAAAGCTTTTTCTTCATTTACATTTTCTTCAGTTGCACTTTCATTTTGTGTTTCTTCAGGTTGAGCGTCTTTTGGTGTATCTGATGATCCACACGCTGCCAAAATTAACACTAAAATTGCTAATACTGAAACGATACTAACTAAATTCTTTTTCACAATTTTTCCCCCTTGCATAAAGTAAGTAATTATTTTTATAGTCAATCAGAACTTATGGAGTCGTATTACTAGTTTTTCCACAAGATTTCCGAATGATTAACTCGGTTGAAAGCTTATAATACTTTTGATTTAATTGCTCATCAGCAAGTGCTTGAAATAAAATATGTGTAGCTAATGTACCCATCTCATATTTAGGCTGTCTAACGGTAGTTAAAGGTGGCGAGACGTATTCTGCTATTTGAATATCATCAAATCCAATTACACTAATATCATTTGGTACAATAATCTCTTTCTCTTTAAACGCTTTCAATCCACCTATAGCCATCTCATCATTTGCATAAAAAATTCCTGTAGGTAGATCGCCTTGTACGATTAAAGTTTTAGTAGCACTATAGCCACCATCGCGCGTAAAGTTACCTGAAATATTCCATTTCTTTTCATAAGGTATTCCATGTTCTTCTAACGCTCTTTTATAACCATTAAATCTATTTTGATTATCAACGGAATGGTTTGAACCACTGATATAAGCTACTTTACGATGCCCTTGATCCAGTAAATGCTTAGTAGCTAAATACCCTCCTTGTTCATTATCAACATGAACATTTAATAGACAATCACCTTCAAGATAGCGATCTAACAAAACAATCGGAAACCTTTTTCGTTGAGAGGTTTCTATAATGTCATCGTTTACATTACTAGCTAAAATAATAACTCCATCTACTCGTTTTTCCTTCAAGAACTTAACAGCAGTCGAGTCAGGGCCACCAAGAGAACTACATGCAATTAGATCATAGCCATTTGCAATTGTTACTTCTTGAACTCCTTTTATTAACTCCGAATAGAACGGACCAGACAAATCATTTAAAATTAACGCAATTGTTTTAGTGCTACTTCGTTTCAAATCCATGGCGACTCCATTTTTTTGATAATTTAGTTGTTTAGCAGCTTCTAAAACTTTTTGTTTCGTATCCTCACTAACTTTATCTTTCCCATTCAATGCAATTGATGCCGTCGAAACAGCAACTCCAGCTAGTTTCGCTACATCTTTAATTGTCGCCAAAATCCTCACACCCTTTAACCATCTTTTCTAAAAAAGAAAGCGTTTCATCGAAACGTTTCGATCGGTATAAATATATATTAAACTCGTTTATAGTGAAAGTCAATAGATTAAATTAAATTTCATCGAAACGTTTCGAAAGAACATCAGTGGGACGAGGGGACAGGTCCATCGTCCCGCTCTCCTTTTTACCACTTTCGCCAATAACACTCTGTGATATTCCAAAATTAGGAGATAATTGCCTAACCTATACATAAAAAACGACATAGTCGTTCACTTTAGTGAAAAACTACATCGTTATGTAATATATATATAAGGTGGAACTGATCAGATTAAATCGATAACACTAGTTTATTGCTAAAATAACCCGTCAACAATCGTCCTCAAATGTGGTAGATTACTTAACGTGTCCCATTTGAATCCGTTACCACTTTCCCAAAAAATTTGATAATCACCACTAGGAATTTTAACTGCGAAATACGTCCGCTCTGCTACGATACCTTGATATGTAAATGTTTCGATATCATCTTGTTTATATTGATTACAAGTTGAATAATTGCTACTACAATCATTAATAAAACTTAATACTTCCTCTTGGAGAGAAGCTTGTCCACCACTGCTACAAGCCACTAAAAGCATTAACATCGCTACTAATAATGATACCATCCATTGTTTCATCGATATTCCCCTTGTTTTTCATCGATGATTCAATTTATGCAGCAGTCTTTTACTCCATGACTATTTTTTGATCAACTTCTCAATCTTATTGTAGTTGGGGGTTTTAGTTTAATAAAAAACGATTTAGTTTTTCGCATAAGCTGAAAACTAAATCGTTATGATAGAAGCCATTTTAATTTTGCCTACAGTCGACAATATAATCAACATAAACTTTGTTATTCTTTATTTGATAAATCATAAGGTCCCTCTTTAATTGCTTTTTCATTAAAGAAGCTGTCTCATCTACTGAATACCCTTGTTTTCATTAAACCTTTATAAACCACAGCGTTATGTACGTACAGTATTTGGTGGACCTTAGGGATCGAACCCCTGACCTATACGTTGCCAAATCTAGACAGCGTGTTAAATAAGTTCAACTAGCTCAACCGAGGTAGCCTAAGAGGAGGTAATGCCCATAGACTAGTATTGGTACTAAGCCATAATTGTGTTCTAATACTTGATATTAAAAATTTACCTTAATTAGTTATTCCGCAAAGGTCTTCGTTCCTTTAGGTACATATGACAATATTGCTAAACCAAAAAATAATACTGTAACACCTATCCGTGCAACCGGTGTCAAGCTCTCTCCTACAATAACAACTCCTAGTAGAGCGGCTGTAAGGGGTTCTGCTAAGGACAGAGTTACTGCCGTTGCTACCGGAACTCCTATAAGTCCCCTTGCAAACAACAAATATGCAACAGCTGTGGCTATTATTCCGAGATGTAAGGCTACACCAAGACCATTCACCTGCATTAACCAAGTGAGATCATACATAAATAAAATTGGCATTAGTAAAATACCGCTAATGGTAAATACAACTGCATTCAGGAGTGACTGAACCTCCGATCGTCCTATATGATTATCAAAAGTCCAGAGCCAGTAAACACCCTGAAAAATTTTAAAAGAATTTTAAGGGCTACTTACATGTCGATGGGTATGCTGGTTACCATGACTTACCGAAGGTTCAGCTTTCTGGTTGTTGGGCTCATTATCCTAGAAGATTGATTATCCGAGAAGAATTAATGTATATCTTAAAAACACAGCAATTCTTCTCTATTTTCTTGGATAATCATCTTACAAAATTTTTAGTTAACAGTTTGAAAAATCTGGAACTTCATTTACCTTCTCAGAAGTCTTTCTTTCAGAAGCATTATTAGGGAACCATTTTTCATTCCATCCTTTTAAATGTCTGTTTACCGTGTCTTGCGAAATTTCTGCATAAATTTGAGTTGACTGTAGAGATGCATGACCCAAAAAATTCTTAATTACCACCAGAGGAACCCCGGCTTCAAGCATGTGACTAGCAGTTGTATGTCTCATAGAATGAGGTGGATAACTACTAGCAGGAAACATGGATCGATTTTCTTTTTTTGGCAATGGTTATATATTTTTTGAATATGACTTCTATACAAGAAACAATCATATGTTCATGTGTTCGGCTTGAAAATATATGTCTTTCTGGTTTATCCATGATTCTTCTATGATGAATAATATTGATTAAGCATGGTCGAACATACATTAGGAATTCCGATACGTCGACTTTTACCACCTTTCCCCTTAATATTTAGGGTAGTTCCATTTAAGCGATCTTCTCTTTCGTACTCACAGGATCTTTAGGTTTTATTAAAATGATCATAGCCACAAAGTAAGAAATAATAGCAGCGAAAGCGACTAAGCCAATTAGCCCTAACTGATGTAAATTTGAAAAGAATACAGTTGCGATT
>SKOL01000159.1 GCA_007120055.1 Anaerobacillus sp. | reverse complement strand
GTACCAGAGTTACTATCTTTTGAGTAGATATGTTTCGTTTCGAGGCCACATTTCACAAAGTTTGAAAGCAACTGTTCTCCAAATACATCCTGACCAACAGCTCCTACCATGGATACTTTCTCTCCAAGTAAATGAGCAGCTATTGCTTGATTAGCACCTTTACCACCAGGACTGTAAGCGGTGCCTAAGGAATGTATAGTTTCTCCAGGTAACGGTTGGTTTCGAACTTTATTAACAATATCCATGTTGATACTTCCTACGACTAATAGTTTTCCCAAATTTCATCCCTCCCAGGGAATCTCGGGGACGGTCCCTTTGCTTCCTTTGCTTCTCAAATAGAAAGGGAGACGGTTATCCAGTATTTTCCTCAAGAGAAAATTATAAGACCGTCGCTATTCTTTAAAAAAATTCAAATATCAAGAAGCAAGAGGAAGCATGAGAACCGTCTCCTTGCTTCCCAATTAAATTTTGAATTTAGCAATTTCTTTTTGAAGTTCCCCAGACATTTCACTTAAAGATTTAGCAGTGGCTGAAATTTCTTCCATTGATGCTAATTGTTCTTGAGAAGAAGACACAATATTTTGCGAGCCTTCAGCACTCTTAGTTACTATGGATCTCACTTCTTGAACCGATGCTGTTACTTGTTCTGTATTCACTGACATTTGTTCTGTAATGGCAGAAACTTCTTCAATCTGTTCAGTTACTCGTTGTCCTGCTTCCAAGATACGCTTGAATGCTACCCCTGCTTCGTTTACATCCATCGTTCCCGCTTCGACTTCTTTTACAACACTTAGCATTGATTGTATCGATTTATCAGTATCTTCTTGTGTTTTTCTAATTAATTCTTCTATTTGAACTGCTGAGTGTTCGGATTGTTCAGCTAGCTTTCTTACCTCGTCAGCAACAACAGCAAACCCTTTTCCATGTTCACCTGCTCGCGCAGCCTCGATTGCTGCATTAAGTGCTAAAAGGTTGGTTTGGCTAGCTATCTCTGTTATAGCAGAAACTATGGCACTAATCTCTTTTGACCTTTCTCCTAATTGTTTAATTACTGAGGAGGTTAACCCAACTGATTCGGAAATATTATTCATTTGAATAACCGCTCGTTCTATCTTTTCGTTTCCTTCTCCAGCTACATTCGCTGATTCTTGCGACTTATTGGTTACTTCTAATGAAGATTCTGCAACTCGCTGTACTCCTACACTGACCTCTTCCATCACTTTAACACTATTTGTTGCAACCTTTGCAGAAATCTCAGAACCTTTAGCTACTTCATCAATATTTTTAACAACATGTTCTGTTGCAGTTGTTGTTTGTTCTGCACTAGCAGATAATTCCTCAGATGAAGCTGCTACTAGCTGCGTAGCACTATTGACACTTTCGATTAATCCTTTTAAACTTTTCATCATCGTATTGACAGAATGACTTAATTGACCTATCTCATCTTTAGATTTAATAGTTAACTTATCTCCACGAAGGTCACCTTCAGCAATCAAACTCGTTCTATGCACAACTTCAAGAACTGGTTTTACTATGCCATTAGCCATTACAATCGCTATGATTACTCCTATTACAATAGCAATCATTGATAAAGTAATTACTAAGGTGTTTATTGCATTACCTTGAGCCACAAGTTCGTCTCCACTTTGATGAACCTCACGTTCTTTATGATCTACCCGTTCATTAAAAGCGTACATTAGCTCCCTAGCTAAAGGTGCTACCTCATTTCTTAACACATTTTGAGCTAGTCCATGATCCCCTCGGTCATATGCTGCAAAAACTTTTTCAACAATTAACTGTCTCCATTGAATACTTTTTTGTATTAACTCAGCAAGTTCACTTGAATCATCGATTTTTATTAACTGACTTTCAATCTCTCGACTGCTGTTTGTATATTCGTCAAATCTATGTTTATAGTCGTGGTCTCCAAATAGTACGTAGCCTCTCGATACAGCTATTCTTTGTGCAATATTATAACTTAGTTGGGATTCATACGTCAGTTGAGTTACATCATCTTTCATCGTTTCTTCCACTTGGTGATTAAGTTTATAAATATTAAAAACAACGCTAACACTTAAAATTACAGTGAGTAACAACACTGCCCCAAATCCGAGTAAAATCTTCATTCGTAAGCTTTTCACTAACTCCCACCTCTGTTTCAGGCCAATTCTTTCCACTCATTGTCATTAAAATATTTTCTGCCACATATTCTTCTTTAAGTTCAAAAACAATAATTCTTATGGAGGTACTCACGAAAAGCATCTCCCCCAAAATATAAACTGACATACCATTTCCACTTCATTCTTACACCATAAAATTACTCTTGGAGTTCTATTAAGAGTCGGAAGTACTCTGACCTTTTATAAAGTGTTATTTCTAGGTTTTTTTCTATTATGAATATAGGGAAATGTTCGTGAAGTAAAGTCCAATGAAAAAAATTTGAGCACAACCAGAGTTGATCATTACTAGAAGAAAAATAATAACCAACCTAATTTTCTATGGAGTATGTATCTAGAAAAAAATTCATAATCGTACCCAGACCAATTTATCACCGCACTTATCCGTGCTTCTCTAATAAAACAGCTTCTAAAAGGCCTCTAGATTTCATCTCCTCAGCGAATATCGTTATAAATTCTGTACCTAAGTTTAATTCCTTTGCTCTATAATAAGTTTCAATTAAAAGATCATTCGGGATATTAGACAACATCCTATTTCCATGCATAAAATAACACTCCTAACTGAAGCGTGGGAATGGTTCCTTTACTTCTCAAATAGAAAGAGAAACGGTTATCCTGTATTTTTACCTCAAGGAAAAATTATAAGAACCGTCGCTATTCTTTAAAAAAATTCAAATATCAAGAAGCAAGAGGAAGCAGGAGAATCGTCCCCTTGCTTCCCCATAAGTTAATAAGTTAAGTGCCTGGCACCTTCTCCAACAATATCCAAAAGCTGATGTAAACTCTTGGCACGATAAATTTGTCCTTGAACCTTTACAAATTTATGGTATGAACAAGTACCGCAATTACTTAAGCATAAATGTTCTTTATATTGTATGGCTGAATTTACGCTTATATATCTTTTTAATTTACATTTCTCTTCACTAGTTAAGTTCGTACTGCAAACGGATAGAGTTATTTTTCCGCCACTTTCCATAAGTAAGTGCCTGGCCCCTTCTCCATTTTAAAGTACTTTTGCTTCTCCTAGCATCTTTTCAGCATAGTTTTTCATCTTTTGTAATCGTGATTGATAAGCAAAGTATAATCCATCTGCACTTTCTTGAAGTGTTCTTTGGTTATTTGTCACATGATTAACTTTTGTTGCGTAATCTGTTTGTTTGATCCATTCTTCAGGAATGGAT
>SKOL01000454.1 GCA_007120055.1 Anaerobacillus sp. | reverse complement strand
TTTTGTCGTGTGAATCACTGAAAAATCCCAATGCGGTAGGAATTTTGAGAAGTAGTGATATTCTTGTAGTCTTAACGCAGCATATTTCTCATAGTTGTATGTGGTCAATTAAAGAGTATGCCAATCAAGAACAATTACCGGTGGTTTATTCGCGGCATACGAACTTGGAAATTATTTTGGAGCAAGTCCTTGCGGTTTTAGAGTAAGAGAGTTGTGGGGTAAACAAAGTGTCAGACACCGTTAGACACCAAATATAGATGGATAATAAATTTATACGTTTATATTTAATAAGTTCTACATGGTGTCAGACACTTATGGAACCGCCCTTTTTTTATGGACAGCGCATAACTTTAGGCAATTAGAAGCCGACATTGAAACCATCTATTTCCCCTTTTTAGCTAAGCTAATGAAAGCTCCTCCTCCCCACTATAACCCTTTTATCCTATTGAAATTACTGCTCTCCTCTGAGGTCTACAATTAGCCAAGTTTTTCTAATTTACTTCTATCTAATAAACTTGTATAATTCCGATTGTACTACAATTTTGAACGACAACAAAGAACGACAGAACTGTGAGGTAATGACGATGAGAGAAACGATAAAATCATATATGTTTTTAAACTTAGGAGCGCTATTTGTAGCGATAAATGTTCATTTTTTCTTATCCCCTAACACACTAGCAACGGGTGGTGTCAGCGGATTAGCGATTATATTAAACTCACTTATTCCAGGATTGACGATCGGGCTATTTATGCTCTTGGTAAATATTATCCTTTTTATTGTTGGCTTTATTTTTATAGGCTTTAAATTTGGCGTTAAAACGATTTATGCTAGTTTTGCCCTATCGTTTATCGTTTGGTTTTTAGAATGGCTCGTGCCAATGTCGGGTCCTATTAGTGATGACTTATTAATTCAGTTAATTATCGGCCAATGTATTTCTGCGGTCGGAATTGGTCTTGTTTTTTCTAAAGGAGCATCAACCGGTGGAACGGATATTATTGCGATGATTATAAACAAATACTTTGCGATTGAAATGGGTAAAGCCGTTCTTTTAGCCGATATTTTTATCGCGCTTTCTTCGATTTTTTTATTCGGACCAGAGATCGGTATGTACGCGTTCTTTGGGGTCATGTTAAATGCTCTCGTTATTGATTACACATTAAAACAAGTCAATGAAAAGAAAGAAGTTGTCATTATTAGCGGAGAAAGTGATAGTATTAAGAAGTATATAGTGAAGGAATTAGAAATCGGCGCAACAATCCATGACGCAAGAGGCGCGTTTACCGACTCGCAAAAAGAAGTGATTACGACGATTATCGGTCGAAAAGATTTAATTAAACTAAAAAGATATATTAGCGAAGTTGACCAACAAGCGTTTATTACGGTTCACGATATGAATGAAATCTTGGGGCAGCGTTATAAAAGGTTAGCTTGATATAGTTGGTTTGTTGGTTTGTGGTTTGTTGGTTTGTGGTTTGTTGGTTTGTTGGTTAGGCCTCCCTGTTTCTTTGTCAGTGGGGCAAGCCATAATGGGTGTATTGTATGAAAAATTCGTATAAATTGCGAGAAATCTATTTTTATAGAAAGTGAGATTACAATGAGTACGAAAAAATCGATGAAACAATATGTATATCAGACGTTAAAAGATGCGATTTTATCTAGGCAAATTGCTCCAGGTTCGCAATTAGTGGAGCAAATGATCTCTGAAAAATTAAATGTTAGTCGTACGCCGATTCGTAATGCAATTTTACAACTAGAAAAAGAAGGCCTAGTGACGATTTACGCCAATCGAGGTGCATTTGTCACTTTACCAACGACAGCGGAAATTGAACAAGCCTATGTGGCTCGAAAAAAATTAGAACAGTCGACGGCAGAGCTCGCGGTAGTGAATGTGACTAAAAAAGACATTGAACGTTTGCGACAAATAATTAAAAAAGAGCGCGAGTCTTATCAAAACAAAGACATTCTTGAGTATCTCGCGATTAATAAAGAGTTTCACCTTGAGTTAGCAAATATTAGCGGCAACAAATTTTTAATTGACTATATTGATAAGCTTTTAAATCAAATTAATGTATTTTTAATGCTTTATGACGTCTTTTACGACGTTGATATTGAAAATAGCCAAAGATATTTAGAGCATGAAGCGATTGTGGACACCCTCGAAGATAAAGATATCGATCGCTTACAATTGCTTTTCCAACAACATATGAAAACAAGCATGACGTATATGAACTTAGAAGAAAAGCGGCACACGTTTTTTGGTGTCTGACACCGACCGTGGACATTTCGCGAATTTGTCCACCCCAGGAGGACAAATTCAATAAAATGCAAGGTGACGCACGTGAGCTGTCTAAGATCATGGCAGCTTAGATTAGTAGTTTCAAAGCGAGGTAAAAAATATGTTTGAAATTAAACCGTATCCTGAGTTTTCTTGGTCAAACTCGAGACATAAAACATTTACGGAGTGTAAGAAAAAATATTATTTCCACTATTACTTGTCACATAATGGCTGGTTATTTCAAGCCGAGGAAGAAAATAAACAAGTATATCGCCTTAAAAACATTAAAAACCTTCCGATAGCTCTCGGGGAAGCGATCCACGACATCGTCCATGATCAGCTAAAAGCACATTTAGCTGGTGATCCATTACTTACCGAGCACCAGTTAAAACAAGAATGTAAAAACAAACTAAATCAAGCGTTCATAGATTCTAAAAAACATTATGAAAATTGGGTGCAAAAACCGAAAAAGTTTAACATGCTTCATGAAATTTACTATAATAATGAGTTAAATCCAAACGATGTCGATAATATTAAACAGAAAATTGAGATTTGTATTACGAACCTCTTAAACTGTAAAAGTTACAATGAAATTTTATCAAATGAAAATCTTTACGTTCTAGAGGCCGAAGAACTGAAAGCCTTTTATTTTGATGATATTAAAATTTACGTCGTTCTTGACTTTGTTTTCCGTGATCGCCTATCAGGAAAATGGGTGATTGTTGATTGGAAAACCGGTAAGGAAAATCAAGGTGACCGTGATCAACTAGCGTTATATGCGTTGTACTTGATGGATAAGTTTGACATCACGTTAGAGAGTATTGAAATCCGAAATGAGTATTTACAATCAGGAAAAACCGTGACGTACACGTTAAATGAAGAAGACATTATCGAAGCAAAAAATTTAATCGTTAATAGTAGCGACAAAATGCAAACGTACCTTCAAGATCGTAGTTTAAATAAGCCTCTTCCAGCAGATCATTTTGAAGAAACATTCTCTTTCCGCTGTAAAAGTTGTAATTTTAAAGAACTATGCGATTTGAGTGGAAAGAATGAGGGGTGATTGACCTCTCTTCAATATAATATTTAGC
>SKOL01000123.1 GCA_007120055.1 Anaerobacillus sp. | reverse complement strand
TATTAAAACAGTGCAGGAGTGGAAAATTCGCAATGAACAAAAAAGATATCGCACATATTCGCAAACAATTTAAAGCAAATAATGACTTATTTAAAATCAATGATATGTTTACTGTTTATGTCATGAAAGAATCTAGTGAAATCTATCATCATCAAAGTCAACCCTTTGAAATGCTTGAGACAGAACAACAAGAGCTATTCTTTAATAACTTTAAAAAAATACTTGGTGGGCAATTAGACCAGAAATTATTTGAACTAAAGTTTCAGAAAAATGTAGAGGACAGCAGCCAGCTCATTTTGCATCAAGGTTTATTGAGCGATGATGTGGAAAATTGGAAGGACCAAATGCTTCGTATCGTAGGCAAAATGCTTGAAACCCGACAGTACGAAATGGATGTTGTCATCACCTTTATTCGTGGAGAATACTTCAAGCCTACAAAACGGAGCAATGAAGAAACAGAGGAAAGTGGACGAGATTCAGTTTATACTCATCCGTTTATTTTATGCACCATCAACAGCACCCAGGATCCAAAGAAAGAATTGCTTTTTGACTATATAGGAAAAGAGTTCAAGTACAATATTGTCGTTGACCCAATCATCAACCTTAACTCTCCTATCGGTGGATTTCTCTTTCCTTGTTTTACCGATAACACAGCAGATGTGAACCACATTTTGTATTCGGCCGGGAAGGCCAACGAGCCCGACCACCAGTTTATATTGGATGTCTTAAATGCCGAAGAGACAATGACGGCTATGGAAGACAAAATTGTGTTTGAAGAAATCGTCAAAGACGTGACTGGGGATCAACTTAATACAGCTACCCTTTCCAATGTATATGAGGAAATTAACCGTGTCATTGAAGAAAATGAAACGGAAGAAGCTCCTACATTAGACTACAAAGACGTCGAACGAGTCTTAAAGCAAAGCGGTGTAGAAGATATTCAGACAGAACAGGTAGAAGCTGCTTTCCAAAAGGTAATCGATGACGATAAATATGAAATAAAGGCGAGCAACATCGTACCAAAATACACTTCAAAATCAATTAAAATCGAAACAAAGGTCGCCAACGTTTCGATTAGCCCCCAAGATTTAAGGTTCGTTAGACAGATCAACTTTGAGGGGAAACGTTATTTGATGATCGAAGTCGAAGAAGATACCGTGATTGACGGGTTCACGATGATCCCCGAAGCTTTTGGTCAAAAAGGTTAATGGGACGAGGGGACAGGTTCCTCGTCCCACTGGATGACCTAATTAAGTTAGGAGGGACAAGGTGCCTGTCCCTCCTGATTTCCCTTCGCGCTTCAGTGAATTTTCACGTATAGGTGGCAGGCACGTGCAAAAACAAAAAAACTCAGAGAACGTTGATGTATCAACATTTCTGAGTCAGTAATCAAGAATTGTTTTCGTATACTTAGTGAAGTCGTCCAAATGCGCTTCAAGAATCTTTTGTAATATTACAAGGTTCAGTTCTTGGTAATCGTGAACGGCAATATTTCTAAATCCGACCATTGCTTTCATTCTATTTGAAAGATCAGACGAGAGGATACCGTTTTCTTCTAAAAATGAAAAAGCATCTCTACTAGTTTGTGGTAAACCAAGCTTTTTTTCTGCAACAATATGCATAGCCAGGTCTATACTCGCTTCACAAGCTCGCTGTATATTTAAAACAATGGAGTCTTGGATGGTATAGTTTTTTAAATTAGATGGTGTATTGGCATATTCCTCATTGACCCTCTTCATACCAAGCTCAATAACACTTACTTTATTTAAGATAACATCATTTTTCATAAATAGACCCACTTTCATCTATACTCTTCAATACAGGTAAACGCTCTTCGTTCAATCTCGTATACATTTTTAGCGTTTTTAATTCAAATTGAGCTTTTTGCTTTTCATCAGAACAATAAATCACTTTTCCAGTATAGATTACCTGAGCTTGAAAAACTGTACTAGCCTGATTCAAATCAATCAAGTCTACATCACGATTTAGTTTAGCAGCAAGCTCTTGGGAAATCATAAATAATTGGTATTTATCTATCTCTTTGTTACTTAAGTATGCAATGTCAAAATCACTATTTTTTTTCATGGCTCCTTTTACTGTTGAACCAAACAATATAATGAAAAACGGAGATACACTTTCAACTAAATACTCAACAATCATTTGTTGCTTCTTTTCAATCATACAATAAATACCTCCATATCCGAATAAAAAATAGTGAATAGACTTTATTAAGTCAGGAATTTAATTATAATTTAATTGTACCAAATATTTCAAATAGGTGTATAGTTTGAGATGATTTTTTTGTCGTGGGACGAGGGGACTCGTCCCGCTAGATGACCTAATTAAGTTAGGTGGGACAGGTTCCTGTCCCTCCGTCCCTAAAAAGTTAAGTTACGGCGACAAAAGCTTATAATGCCTACTGTTGCAAATGTCAATGCTATGATCATTAACCGTAGTAAAGAACTCCAATCTATATTTCCTGATTGATCGATTACCGTATAAGCGAATGGAGAAATGTTTTGAATGATCTCTGGTAAACCAAGCATTGTCCCAAACATTGGACCTGAGATTAAACTAAATATAACCGCAGCAAGGGATACCGCCACGGCTCCTCTTGGTAAAATACCTATAGTTAAAATTGTAAATCCTCCAAGGGTGAGTATTGCAGGAGCTTGATAAAAGGTTACTTCCATTAGTGTTAGAAACATAGAATCTCCAGTAGATATTTTCGCTGTAATACCTGCACCTAATGCTAAAAAGAATAAAATAACTCCTAACCCCAAACCGACACATATCACCTGAACCATCAATAAACGAACTCTACTCACCGCCGTAGCGAGAACTCCCTCCATGTAGCCGTCAACTTCATCATGACGTAACCTTAACAGAGCAAGGACAAAATACACAGCCACAAATGTAGCTAAAAATGCTAAAAATGATGCTAGTATAGAACTAACGACATTCGGATTTCCTCCAAACATCTCTAATAGTTGGTTATTGTTTAATCCTGATACCATCTCCTGTATTTCATTACCAATTGCGCCAATTACCATTCCGAAAATAAACATGGCTACAACCCAACTAAGAATTAACCTGCGTTGAAGCCTCCACATCAATCCAATTGGGCTTAAAAGCATCTTAGAAGCAAAGGCAGGACCCTTTTTTGCAGGGAATAACCCCATTCCTACATCTCTTTTCTTAATCAGATAAAATGCAATTAAGACAGTAACCAAAAACAATAGACTGTATAACGAAATAATCCACCAATTATTATCATGGAATGCATAAACTTGCCCAAGCCAGCCCCACGGTGACAACCATACTAACCAATGACTTTCAACAGAAAAAGTATCTCTATTAAACTCCCC
>SKOL01000627.1 GCA_007120055.1 Anaerobacillus sp. | reverse complement strand
TTATTTAAATCCATCTTCATAAAATGGCGAAGAATATAAATCGTAATGATAGGGATAAGGGAACCTAAAAATAGTGTACCGACAATTGGCATTGAAACAGTTGCAAGCGTGTAATTTGAAAGTTCAATACCCCCTTTTAAACCGATAGCAACAAGTAAATAAATACTTAATGCTTCTCCGAACCCTTTAGGGAAATGAAAGTCCGTACTTACGATTGCTGCAATTATTCCTAGAACGAAGAAAAGCACAGCAGGTGAAAGTAAATTTTGCAAAACCATGTCTAACATTTATAAAGCCCTCCTTTACTTTTACATATTGCTACCAAAGAAAAAAGGCCAACGTAGATTGAGAAATCAACGTTGGCCTCTGGTGTACTCACTAAAGTTAGTGCTTACTACAGCAACCTTTATTCATTTAATTGTTTTTCTAAATTTTCTTTTAAAATAAAGACAATAATACGTTCAGCATTTCTAGTGCTTATATCAGTATGAAAACTATCGACAGTGACGCCAGTTGCGGTAAGGACAATCTCTCTTAAATGATGATTTCCGGCTTCAATTAAGTCAGCGCGATTTTTTTTAATGGAGATCATTCCTGCTTCCGTTTTCGCAAGCTCTTTTTCAGCAGGAGTTAAAATACCTTTCAAGTGAACAATAACCATGTTTCTTAAAATGTCCGTTTTCACTTGAAGAGGGCCTCTACCTAGAAATTCTTTTTCCCACTTCGTAATAGCTTTACTTATATCCGCTTCTAATTGTCCTTTTTTTTGTAATGTAGTTTCCAAGATGTTACCTCCTTATGTTCAAAAAAGCGCACAAAGTAATTTAGTTTTCTCGTTTTACACAATAAGAATTAGTAACTTACATGGTAACTTATTTCTAAAGGTAAAAATAAAAGTATATTCCTCTAAGTCTTTAACATATAAAGACGGAATATACCGGTTACTTTAAATCTATGCAAGTTATGAATTAGATTTTCCTTTTACCACTGTCATTTAATAACATTGATCTAAGGCTAATCTATGTGTTCTGTGCATGTATTTATTACTCGGTAAAATTTATTTAAGTTGATTATAAGGAAGAAAATTTGTACTGTCAATCATTTAATTTTGAAAATTTAAAATGATATTAAGATAATAGTTTTATTATGAAGCAAAAGTATTAATTGACCGGGGAAAGAACACACGCCCTCCCACGGTCAAAGGATGAGTAGTACAAGGGTACAAAGGTGATCGCTCAATTATTTACGAGAAGTCACTTCATAAATGGCAAACTTTAAATAGTTGCCTTCATCGACACCGAGTATTTCTGGGTGATCATATCCTGCACCACTCCAGTGAATTTTTCTTAAAACTTTATGGGCGTCAAAAGCTGCGTCTTGAACCATTTCGCTAAACATATGAGGGTCAACGTGATAAGAACAACTGGCAGTAACGAAGTAACCACCTTCTTTTACTAGCTTTAAACCATTTAAGTTTACATCTTTATATCCTCGATATGCTTTTTTCACAGCGTGCCTTGATTTAGCGAAGGCTGGTGGGTCAACAATAACGACGTCCCATTGTTTTCCTTGTTGAACTGCGTCTCTTAAATAATCAAATGCATTGGCAACAACAAAATCAATATTTTCATTAAACTCATTAAGTGCGGCATTTCGTTTCGCCGTTTCGATGGCGTGCTCAGAAATATCAACAGCCGTAACGTGTTGAGCGCCGTAAAGGTAAGCATTTAACATAAACGAACCTGTATGTGTAAAGCAATCTAAAACAGTAGAGTCATTTGTAATTAAAGGTTTAATAGCAGCACGGTTTTCGCGTTGATCAAAGAAAAAGCCTGTCTTTTGGCCATCTTCAATATCAACGATGTACTTAACTCCATTTTCCTCAATTTCAATTTCAGTTGGAGACTCTCCGTACCAGAAGCCTTTTTCTTGCTCTAACCCTTCTAATTCACGAACGTAAACATCGTTTCTTAAGTAAATCGCTTGAGGTTTAAAAACTTCAAGGAGCCCTTTTAAAATCCAGTCTTTACGAACTTCCATCCCTAATGAGACGATTTGCACGACAAGAACATCTTCATATTTATCAACGACAAGGCCAGGTAAAAAATCAGCCTCTCCATAAATCGCCCGGCAAGAACGAACCCCTGGTATAAAGCGCTCCCGATGTTGCCATGCTTTTTCAATTTTGCGAATAAAAAATTGTTCATTAATTTCTTCATCATTGTGAGTTAAAATTCGCACAATCATTTGTGATTGTGGATTTATGTACCCTTTTCCTAAAAAATGATTTTGATGATTGAAAACATCAACAATGTCACCAGCCTCATAATCACCTTTGATTTTGGCTACTTCACTTTTATAAACCCAAGGGTGACCTTGTTCTAATCGTTTCCTGCGCTGTTTGTTTAAAATAACTTTTGCCACATTCTCAACTCCGTTTTTTCTTAGTATAGCCCTATCATCATACAGAAATTAGCTTTTATACGCAATGGATAGATAGAGGGTTAGTGGACTGTTGGTTTGTTGGTAAGCCAAAATCGCTTGTAGACAAGTTTTTCTATATGGTATAGTAAATGAATAATTATATCCACGTAGGAGTGATACAATGCTACATAACAAATGGCAAACAAGCCCGACAGTTAAAACGGTGAAATGTGTACATACAACTGCAGAAAAATATAAAGTGAATACCGCATTAACATCTGGCAAAATGTACGAAGTAAAGAATGAAACCGAAGAATTTATTTTTGTGATTGATAACACTGGAAAAGTCGGCGGTTATTACAAAGATTATTTCGAATTGTAAACACATAACGTTCCGGTCCTTAATGAAGGGGCTATCCTAATACAAAGTGTCAGAGACACTTATAGGACAGCTCCTTCCTATGATTCTAAAAGAGGAAGGTGAAGTGTTTTTGTCAAAAACCGCATTAATTATCGGTGCAACAGGTCTTGTCGGTGGACATTTACTTGAGCTATTAATAAAATGTGAAAATTATAATAAAATAGTTTTGCTTTCAAGACGCCCTTTACCTCTCGCTAATGAAAAGGTGCAGCAACATATTGTAGACTTTGATCAGTTAGATCAGTATGAACTTCTTTTTAATGATGTTGATGATGTTTTTTGTACGTTAGGAACAACAATGAAAAAAGCGAAAACAAAAGGACAGTTTGTTAAAGTTGATTTTGAATATCCATTAAAGGCAGCTAAATTAGCAAAGCAAAATGGTGTTCAGCAATTTTTTATTGTTACAGCGATGGGAGCAAACCAACATTCACGCTTTTTTTATAATCAAGTAAAAGGGAATGTTGAGGCAGCTATTAGAGAAGTCGATCTTCCAGCACTTTTTATTATTCGCCCTTCACTTATA
>SKOL01000361.1 GCA_007120055.1 Anaerobacillus sp. | reverse complement strand
TCATTTGCCGATAAATATTTTACCATTAACACTTAATCTCAAATCCTTCCTTTTTTATTTAAGATTATGAGATTAATAGAATGTCCTATTCATAAATTTTACAGACTGATGCGGAAAGTGCAGAGTCTGGCTAAATATTTATACATGCTGTGAAATTTCAGAAGCAGTTTTTAAGTTATCATAAATCCATCTCTGTGTACCAGAGATTTCACTTTCATACTTCAACTTCACCCACCAATGTGGAGTTGATTTTTCATTAACGTACGTTATTACGGCATTAGGTTCAATGCCATCAGTTAATAAAGAGGATATAACTTTAGAGTAAAACCTTGGGACATATCCAATATGTGTACCAGTTAAAGTATATACTCCTACTGCACAGGGGTCTAATTTGTTATTAGACTCATATTTCAAGTTTAAAGCAGTCCCAATTTGCAAAAAGTTGGCCAATTATCAGGTAAATGGCAGTATTGCATGACGTTTATAAAGAAACTAGTATGCAACTTACCATCACTTTCTACCCGTAGTGGACGTTCAAACAAATAAGAGGCATTGAGTATTAATAGGTAGAGATCTCTAATAAATTATAATCAGGATCTCTTATATAGACAGATGTTATCGGTGCTAATGCTCCTGTTCTTTTTACAGGACCTTCTTCAATAGGTACTCCACAATCACCTAAATGATTAATAACATCTGAAATTTGTTCACTAGAAATAAAACATAAATCAGCACTTCCTGACATAGGCGTTTTTGCTTTTGGTTCGAATTCACTACCTAATTCATGTAGATTTATTTTCTGCTGTCCAAAGCGAAGCGCCTTTCTACCCTCTCCAAAAGTTATAACTTCCATTCCTAATACGCGACTATAAAAATCACATGTGTGATTTAAATTTTTTACAGTCAAAACCAAATGATCTAATCGGTTAATCTTCAATGCGATCCACCCCTTTTTACGATTATCTCCAAAATTTAATAACAAACTTGCTATTCCTGACTTTATAAGTTTTCTCCTTTTAAACCATAAGCCCTAACTTATGATCTAATCTTAAGTAGTATTTTTCCTACACTATTTCTACTTTCAAGCCAATTATGAGCTTCACTAGCATCAGATAAAGAAAAACACTTGCCTATATGGATATTTAACTGATCATTTGCTAAAAGCCTAAGTACATGATTAGCTGCATCTCGTAAAAGATAAGGGCGTTCCTTTCTAGTCGTACCTAAACTAAATCCTAAGACGGACCGACAGCTAGAATGTAAATCACTTGTTTTAAATTGTGCTTGTTCACCAATAGAATTCCCGAAATTCACTAGTCTTCCATATGGCGCTAAACAAGCCAAACTATTTTCAGATATATGTCCTGAAAGGGGATCTAAAATAACATCAACACCTTTTCCATTGGTTATTTCATTGACCTTTTTGGCGAAGTCTTCCTTTTTATAGCATATAGCATGATTAGCTCCTGACTTTAATGCTACATCTATTTTTTTCATGTTCCCTACAGTCCCAATCACACAAGAGGCACCTAATATTTTAGCTATCTGTGTCGCAGTCATTCCAATTCCACCTGTTATCGAATGAATTAGGACAGATTCTCCTTCCTGTAACCTTGCTACATCAGCTAAAAGTTTGTATGAAGTAAAAGATACAATAGGACATGCTGCTGCCATTTCGAAATCTATATTTTCTGGAATAGGATATGTGAGTTGTTCATCAGCAACTACATATTCTGAATACGACCCATTTTCCGGAAAAGCAATAACCCGCTGTCCTATGCTCAATTGCTTTACTTCATCTCCTACATCCTCAACAATACCGGCAACATCTAATCCTGGTATAAAAGGGGGCTGACCAGTGCCATGATATTTTCCATATCTCGCTTTAATATCTGCAAAATTCACACTAGTTACTTCAGCTCGAATTAAAACTTGCTTAGAGTTTATTTTAGGGAAGGGAACATCCATTAGTTTCATAACTTCAGGCCCGCCAAACTCAGTAACCACAACTGCTTTCATGTACTAACCCTCCATTTCTTTAATTAAAAGAAGAGGAATGTCCCTTCAATTAGAGTTCATTCCTCGATTTTTTTAGACTGCAAGTTCGAACAATCTTTAATATCTCCCAGAAAGCAAGCTCCCTGCATTTGGAACGTGCGAATTTAAATTTAAATTTTTCAATATTTGAAACACGGTAGCTGTTGCTGCGGATAAAACAGGCTTCCCAATTTTATCCTCAACTATCTGAATTGCCTCTAGTGATGGCATTTGAACACATGCTGATAAAACAACTGCATCTGCTTGAGTATAATCTAAATCGTCAACAATCTTAATAAGGTTTGTCGGGTCTAACCTTCCTACTTCTAAATTATCTGGAACTTCCAGACTTATCGAATCCATAACCTCTATTCCGCTAGTATTCAAATACTCAATCACCTGATTAGTTAAAGGCTTCATATATGGAGTAATAATCGATACCTTCTTTGCTCTTAGTGTCTCAATTCCTTTTATTAATGCACCAGCACTACTTACCATAGGCGAATTAGCTTTATTTTCTTTTGTTATATTTGCTAACTTGCATTCGGACACCTCATGATAACCAGGGCCTTGACACATTATTGCTATCAAGCAGGCATACGCCATCACATCACATCGTGCATCTGATAATTCTAGTGCACACCGCTCACTATCTTTATCCATTTTTTTTAATTCTTCCGGCGATACATGCATCATCCTCATGCGACTCGAATGAAAGGTAAAAGTTTCTGGTTGACCTTTCATTCGTTCGTGTAACATCGCCGGAATTTCCGTTTCCATTGTTGTATTCGAACTTGGTACAATTAGCCCTACTCGATAATTTTTATTATTCATATAAAATCCTCCTCTTAATTAACTAAAAATTATTTCTATATGGTTTTGATTCTAGTTTAAGTCGGTTTTCTACTTCTACATAATCCCCTGCTAATCTTCCAAGTGGATTCATTCTTTTGATATCTATTTTATTATTCCCTAAGTAAATCTCGTCTTTAATATGAAATCTCTCAATTTTACCGATTACCAACGTATCTTTTCCGACAGGTATAATAGTGTGTAGACTACATTCCATATTAATTGGCGATTCGAGTACTCGATAAGGCTTAACAACTTCGCTTTTTACGGGGGTTAGGTTCGCTAAGTTAAATTCATCGATATCTTTTGGAACGTTCTCCCCCGTTTTTTGCATTGCTGAACCTAAATCAGTTGTTACTACATTGACAACAAATTCTTTTTGATTTCGAATATTTATTAATGTATCTTTTTCTGTTCCAATCCTTTCACCTACTCCAGGTCCGATAGTAATACTTATCATAGCAGGACTTCTGGAGACAACAGT
>SKOL01000732.1 GCA_007120055.1 Anaerobacillus sp. | reverse complement strand
TAGAATTCATATTATGTATGAAACCTTCACAAGCCTGATGCACCGCATCTACAGTACGGTTGATAGCAAACTGAACAGTACGGCTGTCGCCAGTCAGTCCTTCAAGAGAATTTTTTTGATATTCACCGACGTTCATTTTGACGAGTCTATAAAAATCGCACCCAGAGAATTCACATGCTTTTCTTAATTCCTTTTCATAAGTTACTCGTACATAAGGTGCCATATAAAAGTCAAAAGCGGGAATACTTTGGCCTCCGTGCATCTCGTTTTGAGCCGTTTGAAAACTAACACACGCGATCACCATCGCAGCATGAATGCTTTGGGCAGGTCGACTTGCAGCATGATTAACTTCAAATCCATTAGCCAAAATTTTTTCAAGTCGATGCTGGACACACGTCAATGATTTTGTTGCCCAATAATCTTGATCATGAATGTGCATTTTACCAATTCGATGCAAAAAGCCGTACTCAGGCTTAATAAGCTCAGTAACTGAATATGCTTTTGAACTTACAGTAGCAATCTTCATCATCATTCCACTCGGAGTAGCGGCGTTCATGTTAGCATTTTCGTTAGTAATATCGTTAACTTCTACATTAACAATCGATTTCAGCGCCTCAAATGAGCGCCCTTGTCGAATTTGATTGCGTTTCTCTCGATATAAAATGTAAGCTTTAGCGGCATCTTTACGATCCGTAGCCATTAATTCTTGCTCGACTAGATCTTGAATGAATTCAACATGAACATCATTTAAGAAAGGAACGATCGTTGCAATTTTTTCAGCAATCTCCTCTGCTAGACCATCCGTAACACCACTTTCGGTTGCTTTTTCAGCTTTGATAATGGCATTTGAGATCTTACTTGGACTAAATGTGACCTCTTTGCCATCTCTTTTTTGGATCATTGTATGTGTGTTTATCAAAGTATCTGTTTTCATTTCATCACTCTCCACAAATATATTTTCTGAAAATAAAAAAACTCTTCCTTTAACAGAAGAGTGATTATCAGCGCAAAACGGCACATATGTATAGAAATTTTAATCCCACCTGCACCGTTTAAACTTCTCACCCCCCGGAGAAATAAAAACTTCGAAAATTGAGGCAGGTCTCCTGACTTGTGCATCACCTTACTCTGAGCCTTCCCATATAAGCACCTATTAAGCTACTTATACAGTGGATATTCTCATTTCATCTACACTTACAGTTGCGGGGACAGTTCTGGGTTTTCACCAGATTCCCTATTAAGTCTACTAAAATAGACACCTACAATTTCATAGTTCTCAATATTTAGTTATTTTCAGTATGATAAATTACTATATATAGTAATATCATAAATCTTAAAGCTGTAATATGCAATCCTTTTTTATCCAAGTGAAATAAAATTAGTGATTTCGATTCTACTGTCACTCCCCAGAAATTTTGCCGCAAAGATCGTCATTCTTCCTACCTCCCTTCTATTGGGAGATGGCGGACCGCCCATTCGCTTTATGTAGTTGCTACATACACCGTGACGAACATACGGTCTGTTTTCTGTGATTTATTTGTTTAATGTATCTTCCGGACATGAGGGTCCTTATTTGCTTAAAATCTATCCAAAACAGTGACTTTACGATAAAATAAGAGCGCTGGTGTCCGTTACCAAGCTAAATTCTCGTTTTTTTCAAAAATAACGTCTCTGATGTCCGCATACTGCCAATACAAAAAGTTAAGTGCCAGGCACTTAACTTTTTGTACTTTAATGAATTTCATAATTCATGATTCTCGCCATTAAGGTCTATATGTAGTTGCGTTAAACCGTTCGCAACTAGTGCAACAAGTGATTTGAAAGTTACTTATAAAAATTCTCCTATTTAAGTAACTTATTCCTTCCGATCCCAGCTGTTTCTGCTACAAACGATGCTTCCAATATAGCTGACGGGTCAACTGTTAAAACTACGTCTCTTAACTTTTGGTACATCAGCCTATCTGTAATGCAATAGATCATGTGTACCTCTTCACCAGCATACCCACCAGTACCGTTAAGGTAAGTAATAGATATTCCTAATTCGTCAATTAATGTTTGACCAACTTCCTCCGGCTTACTAGAAATGATCATCACTGACTTACCTTGGTTAATACCATCTAATATAAAATCAATGGCCTTTGTTACGATAAAAAATACAGCGATTGAGAACATTGCTTTTTCCAAAGAGAAAACAAATGCTGCCATAGATAAAATAATTGCATTAATAGCTAATAAAAACTTACTTATCCCAACTTTATATTTTTTATTGATCCAAACCGCAATCATTTCAGACCCATCGATGGCGCCACCAGCTTTAACTACTAATCCGACTCCTAATCCAAGTAATGATCCCCCATAGAGCACAATTAACACCTCTGATGAAGTAATCGCTGGAAATGGTTCAAAATGGATTAAAGCGATTGTTGTAACAACATTGGCGTATAAAGTTCGAATGACAAACTTTTTCCCCATATACTTCCCAGCAATAATTAGTGAAGGAATATTTAGAAATATAAAAACAAGCCAAATTGGAATATTCCAAAGACTGTGTACCATAATTGCTATCGCTGTAACTCCCCCATCAACTAAGCCATTTGGCGCAAGGATTAATTCTAGTCCGACAGCAACGAGCACTGATCCGATTGTCAATAACAAATAATTAAAAAATTTATCCATCTACCGTATTCCCCTTCTACTTTCTATTATAAGTTTACATCGATTTTCGGCAGTTTTTCATCCTCTTTTGCAATTCCGATGTATTTCATCGTTTCTCCTCTCGAAGAATGGTGGAAGATTTTTTGAAGTAAAGAAATTGCTACTCCACCACGATACGCGTGGTAGCCAAACGTTTTGCGTAATGTATGTGTCCCAATTTTTGAAGTAATCCCTACTTCTCTAGCAATTGAATTGATGATTCGATAAGCTTGTTGTCTAGTAATTGGTAAATCTCCTTTTTTCGATTTAAACAAGTAATCATTAGGTAAAAGATCTGGTGCCGTTGCGACGTATTCTTGGATTGAAAGCTTTACTTGTTCGTTTAAGTAAAATTTCACTTCTTCCCCTTGAATTACAAGGAACTCCTTAATATTATCGCTCTCATCTATCAATTGATTCTTTTTTATCGTTAAGATATCACTTATTTTTAATCCAGTATTAATACCAAAGGTAAATAATAAATAGTCTCGTTTTGAACGATGATATAAGATCTTTTTCATTTCACTTATTTTTTGACGATCTTTAATCGCTTCTACAAATTCCAAAATCAATCACCTCTTCATATGTTACATAATAATATTATAACACAGTTATAAGTAACGTATATTCTGAATATATGTTATAATAGTTCTAATTAATTAAAAAAACTGTCTTTTCAAACTCT
>SKOL01000036.1 GCA_007120055.1 Anaerobacillus sp. | reverse complement strand
GGTTAATCCCCTATTATCCATCGTAAAAAGAGGACCGTAACGTACTTTTTTCTCATTGACGTCACTATTTCCAATCACGTAGCGACTTACACCGTATTGCTTTAAGGCTTCGCCAATGACCCCCATTTCAACTTTATTATTTTTATCCACAAGTTTATGAAGTAGAGGGTGAAAAATAACTCCTTCTTCAACAGTATCCCCTGTCCATTGTTGATAAAGTTCCTCTGCGAAAACGTTATCAACAACTTCTCCACTCATATATGCATTCCAATCTACTATTCCTAAAGCTCTAACACCAGCACTTAAGCTTACTGCGCTATTCAAATAAGAGTAAGGTCCATCTGGACGAATGTTCATCCCAGACATTCCACTCGTTTCCCACAAGTGTAAGAACTGTCCATTCTCACTCAGCCATTTGACTTCTTGAAATGAAAAATCCGGAACAACAATTAAGGTTAAGTCGCTAGCTTCCTCACCAGCTTGTACAGCTTTTCCACAAACTATTAACATAACTAAAATACATATGAATGTTATCCTTTTAATCATCACCATGACAACTTCATCCACCGTTAATTTTCTGACATATCCACATTATCAACAATTTCACCCACAGTTTAAACACTGATATGATAAGCTTTTTAAAAGTTATACACATTTACACAGAAGTTATCCCCATATTTTTTATTCACATGTTTTTTCCTAATTCGACTGCTTTTGCAGAAGTTATCCACATTGTCCACAATTGAGTTGTTAATAAGTACCTACGTTCTCTATTGACTTTGTACTTATGTTTTGAATTTTGCTGTTGAATGTTGAATAATTTTAGGTATTTCTCGGAAATAACGAAGAAATTTGTCTAAAAATATTACAAAAAGACCATTCCTTAGGAACAGTCTCGTTCATTTAGTCGTTTTCTAAATCAAGTCCTGGATTTCCGTTTAATGTATAGCTTGTGAATTGTTGTTTTTCTAACTGTACAAAAGCAGCAGCTCCGATCATCGCTGCGTTATCTGTGCATAAGTATAGAGGGGGAATGATGAGTTCAATTCCTAACTCTGTAAATTGTTCTTTCAATTTTTCTCGAAGTCCTTTGTTGGCTGCTACCCCACCCGCTACTAAAAATTGCTTTACGTCATATTCCTTGGCAGCTCTTTTTGACTTTTCCACAAGCACTTCGATGACACTTTCTTGGAAGCTTGCCGCAAGATCTTCTTTAGAAATTTCAATTCCTTTTTGTTTTGCGTTATGTAAAGTGTTAATAACCGCTGACTTTAAACCACTAAAACTAAAGTCATATGAATCGGGTTCGAGCCAAGCTCTTGGTAAATCAATGGCAGCTTCACCACTTGCTGCTAGACGATCTATATGAGGGCCGCCCGGGTATGGTAAATTTAATGTCCTAGCTACTTTATCATACGCCTCTCCGACAGCGTCATCTCTCGTTTCACCGATCACTTCAAAGCTTCCATGCTCTTTCATATAAACAAGCTCTGTATGTCCTCCAGAAACGACTAATGTCATTAATGGAAACGACAAGTCAGTAATAAGTTGATTAGCATAAATATGCCCGGCAATATGATGAACACCTATTAAAGGTAAACTGTGAGCAAATGCCAAAGCTTTAGCAGCATTAACACCAATTAAAAGTGCCCCTACAAGTCCAGGTCCTTCGGTAACAGCAATTGCTGATAAATCGTTATATGTAACGTCAGCTTCTGTCATCGCTTCTTCGATAATGACTGTTATTTGCTCCACATGGTGTCTTGATGCAATTTCAGGAACAACTCCACCAAATCGTTTATGACTTTCGATTTGAGATGCGACTATATTTGATAATATTTCATTACCATTTTTTATAACGGCTGCCGCTGTCTCATCACAACTCGTTTCAATTGCCAATATTAATTTTTTATCCATTTATAATCCCACCCACATAACAAGAGCATTCTCTTGATTATCAGTATAATAATTTTTTCGAATTCCACCTGAATTAAATCCTAGCTTTTTATAAAGGCTTTGTGCTATATGGTTAGATACTCTCACTTCTAACGTCATTTTAATTGCACCTAATGATCGGGAAACATCCATTGCATGAACTAATAATCTCTCACCAAGATTTTTGCCACGATAATTATTTTCAATCGCGATATTCGTAATATGGGCTTCATCAACGATGATCCACAATCCACAATAACCGATGATTTCTTCACCGCACTGTAATACGAGATAATGGGCAAACTTGTTATTCATTAATTCATTTACAAAGGCAGTACGGCTCCAAGGTGTTGCAAAGCAATTGTTCTCTACTTTTAATACATTATCTATGTCTTCTTCTACCATATACCTAATCGTAAAATTCTCTTTCATAACCAACTACCTTATCCACAACTTATTTTTCTTGATTAGCTAACCAATTCGCCTCAGCCTCTGCTAAACGAATATAATTCGGGGTAAATGAATGAACGTCTTTTGTCGGCTCCTTAGCAATTCCTACCCTTGCCAACTCACTAGGACGTGGGTTATGGTCACTTATTTGACCGAACTGAACCTTATCCCCTAACTTTTCAATAATAATTTCTTTATGGATGGAAATATCATTTCCTAAAAACAGAACATTTTCGTACTGACTATTTAAATGACTCGCCCAATCTGTAACAAGACAAATTTGATCGCGAGCGATATTCGTAAATTCACCATTCATATCTCCGTAAAGACCAGTATAGACTTGCCCTCTTCTCGCATCAAAAATAGGAGATATTACCCCGTTAAAAAAACGACCATTTTGGGCTAACACTTCGATACTAGACACACCAACAAGAGGAATTCCTAACGAGTAAGCTAATGTTTTCGCTGTCGTTACTCCTATCCTTACTCCTGTATAAGAACCAGGACCATGTGCAACAATAATTCGCTCTAGTTGATTAGGGCGAACTCCGGTATCCTTCATTAACTCATCGATAGCTGGCATTAAACGAATCGAATGATTTTTTTTCAAGTTTGTAATTACTTCTCCTAATACTTGATCCCCATCTATTACAGAAACACCCATCACAAAAGTAGAAGTATCAATAGCTAAAGCTTTCATTTATTTAATAGCTCCTTACATAATAGATTGTATCTTTCTCCGTGTGGTGTAAGCAAAACTTTCCGGTGATGATCTCCTTCATGAAAAATTTCAATCGCAAGTCGCTCATTTGGAAGCTGCTCTTCAATGAGGCTTGCCCACTCAACGACCGTGACACCTTCTCCATAAAAATATTCATCAAAACCTAAATCCTCTTCACTACCACTAACACGATAAACGTCCATATGATAAAGTGGTAGTCGTCCTTTATATTCTTTAATAATCGTAAATGTCGGGCTATTCACCGTCTTTTTTACCT
>SKOL01000252.1 GCA_007120055.1 Anaerobacillus sp. | reverse complement strand
CTAATACAGAATTAGGAAATAAGAGTGCAAACATTGAAAGTAATAAAATTAATAATAGTTTTTTCATATAAGTTACTCCTTTTTAGGCTAATTTCTTCTTTTATCTTTTTGACTGTTTCCAACTTTCTACTTTCGAACTTTCCCCAAACCACCTAACAACTAACCAACAATTATACAAATCAATCAAACACTTTTTTTAAAAAATTAAAAAGTGCCCTTTTACCTATTTTTCAATTCCCCCATCTATTATCTCCAATGATAACACTCGGCAATTTTTTTATCATCGGCGTTAATTTTAAGGCAGCAATCATCCACAAGCTACAAATTGTAATTAAAATAACTGCTTTTACAAACATATCGACAACTTCTTCCATCCATAAAGAGAAAAAGATCGGTCCAAATGCCACCCCTAAAAAACGAATCATTGCATATAAGGAAACGATGAGACCTCTCTCTTTTCCACCGACTGACGATGTTATTAACGTATTAATACACGGAAGTACAAACCCTAAACCAGCAGCTGCCAACGTTAAGCCGAATATCATTGCTTCGAGGGTATGAAAAAATATAAAAAATACTAGTGCTCCTGTTTGTAACATTGCCCCAAGTAATAGTAATTGCTTCATGTAAACATGGTCACTATCAATATTTTTTCCTGTCCAGTACGAAACGACCGTTAATGCGCCTAACGGTATCATAAAAACAATCCCTTTAAAAATTCCGTTTATTTGATAGATCCTCTCAATTTCAAATGATAAAAAGACGAGTAAACCAAATAATATAAACAAACCGATCGCTCCCAAAAACGAAAGCGGAAAGAGCCACCTTGCCTCTTTTTTCATTACTTTCAGTAACATTTTTCGATACTGTGTTAGCGAATCATTGCTCCTTTGTTGATCAACTGTTTTTATTGAAAAATATATCCCTAAAAAAGCGACAAGTGAAATGATAAAATAAACATAAAAAGCAGAGTACCAAAAGAATAATGCTGCAATCGCACCGATAAATGGACTAAAAACTTTCCCTATGCCATTAAATACTTCTAGAGCCCCTAAACTTTTACTACGTTCACTACCTTCAAAGAGGTCACCAACTAATGCCATTGCTAATGGCGCTGTACCACCTGCACCAATCCCTTGGATAACTCTCCCTACAAGAACCCACTCATAGGGGTTTGCCACACCTCTTCCTGCAATAATGGTTATAATGCTTCCTACCATTACGAAACCTAAAGAAATTAAAACTAGTTTTTTTCTACCAAAACGATCCGACAAAAAACCAACAATAGGGATAACGACAGCTGCTAAAATCGAGAAAACCGATAAAAGAAAACCTACCTGTACTGGAGTAATATTGAGCTCTTCTTCCATTAACGGCAAAATAGGTATCAGCATAGAATTACCTAAAACCATCACTAGAGGCAATAATCCTATGATTATAATTAAAAATGATGTTTTTAACTTCATAATTAGACCCTCATTTTTAGTTCTTTTTGAATGTGGACAAGCATACAATTAAGTACAAGTTATCAAATTTTACATACAAAACCTTCATGATGATTTAATCCTCACTATCTAATATGGAAAAGTCGGGTGCTTTCCCTCACTTCACCTTGACTTTCTAACGAATCTCAGACGTTCGTTCACAAAAGCACCCGACTTTTTTCATAGAAAACCGTAATGACGATGAATTCTACCTTTTTAACAAGTAAAATCTTGAGCAGCAACCTGTCCAACAAACCAGCTAACCAACCAACTAACAAGGAGGTAACTTTATGAAAAAACTTTTTATTACTCTACTTACGATCATCACAATATATAGCATTTATTATGACCTGAATATGGGAACATTACCCCAAATGACTGAGGCTGCCAATTATATAACAGAACAACATACAAGTGAAAGTGAAAGCAAGAGCGAATTAATTGAAGTACAACCCGGTTACACGGTGTTAACCATTGTAGAAGAACTTCATATAGGCCCAGTGAAAGCTTCAATCCAACAAATCGTTTCTGACTTTGAACAACTAAACCCAGGAGCCAATGCTAGCAATATCCAAGTAGGTAAAAGCTATTTATTTCCTCTATATCACTAGGTAACTTGTGAAATGATATTATTTTGCTTCCGCCTTGCCAAAAGACGTCGCTCATTGATAAAATAAGAGTAATTTTGAATTATAAATGATGCTTTCAACAAAAGGTACTCATTTAAGTAATTCTTGAAATTATTTTTAATGACTATAAAAGGGGCGAAAATATTTTATGACCCAGATTGTCCATAGAACTAAAACAAGACCTGTAAAAGTTGGCAAAGATCTTACCATTGGTGGTAATAATGAGGTTGTTATTCAAAGTATGACAACCACTAAAACACACGATATCGAAGCTACTGTCTCAGAAATTTTACGGTTAGAAGAAGCAGGCTGCCAAGTCGTTCGTGTAGCGTGCCCAGATATGAGAGCAGCTGAAGCGATTAGTGAAATTAAAAAAAGAATAAACATTCCACTCGTTGTTGACATTCATTTTGACTATAAGCTGGCCTTAAAGGCTATTGAAGGCGGAGCAGATAAAATTAGAATTAACCCTGGTAATATCGGTAAAAGAGAAAAAGTTGAAGCGGTCGTTAGCGCTGCGAAGGAAAAAGGAATCCCGATACGAATCGGTGTAAATGCTGGATCATTAGAAAAGCGAATTTTAGATAAATACGGTTATCCAACAGCTGAAGGCATGGTGGAAAGCGCACTACATCATATAAAAATTCTGGAAGACTTAGATTTTTATGATATTATCGTTTCAATGAAAGCTTCTGACGTTAATTTAGCGATTGAAGCTTATGAAAAAGCTGCTCAAGCTTTTGATTATCCACTTCATTTAGGGATTACCGAATCAGGAACATTATTTGCAGGTACAATAAAGAGTTCTGCCGGACTCGGTGTATTATTGCATAAAGGTATTGGTAATACAGTGCGTATTTCATTAAGTGCTGATCCTGTAGAAGAGATTAAAGTCGCTAGGGAACTCCTAAAATCCTTTGGACTTGCAGCCAATGCAGCTACGCTTATTTCTTGCCCGACATGTGGTCGAATAGAAATTGACTTAATTAGCATTGCCAATGAAATTGAAGACTATATTTCAACCATTAAAGCACCAATTAAAGTTGCGGTGCTAGGATGTGCTGTTAATGGACCTGGTGAAGCCAAAGAAGCGGATATTGGTATTGCAGGTGCTAGAGGTGAAGGGTTGTTATTTAGACACGGTGAAATTGTACGTAAAGTTCCTGAGGATATTATGGTTGAAGAGCTTAAAAAAGAAATTGATAAAATCGCATTAGAAAAAATGCAAAAAAATTAACTTTTTCTCATTAAAAAGAGGCTTATAACTAACTTGGAGCTG
>SKOL01000402.1 GCA_007120055.1 Anaerobacillus sp. | reverse complement strand
TTTACAGAAGACCCTCCCTACTTAACACCACGAAAAATGGGTCATTTCTTTGCGTATGGCTTTCTCGCAGCAATCATCTTCCTCATCATTCCAATTGACCGGTTTTGGCTTAGAGGTGTACTAGCTTCAAGTTCATCATCATTGATCGGTTTTGTCGATGAGGTTCATCAACATTTTTTACTTAATCGAAGTGGCCGGATTCTTGACGTTTATATTAATACAGTAGGAAGTTTAATTTCAGTTCTTTTACTAGTAGTTCTCTGTTTACTCTTAAAACTCGTTAATAAACTTATTACGAGAATTTTCATTAAAAATAATGATGAGCAAAAGAAAACAGCATAATGACGACTATGATACCCGTGTGAGCTGAACAGCTATTTTGCATAGGTGTTTTTTAGCACTGTACTTTAGCGAGTTATATATACCACCATGACGATTTACTGTCTCCATCAAATTTTGTCTGAATAAAAAATGAGGATGACATTAAAGGGGCCCGCCTCCTTTAGTGTCATCCTCATTTGATTCTTATAACCTTCTAAATTTTGCGTATTCACAGTGAAAAAGTTCAACCCATTATCTCATATCAGGCAAAAATTCTCTTTTTTCTTCTATGTTTTTGACAACAAAATAATAATCGTAAGTGGTTTTCAAATCCCAATCACTGATAGTATCAAGGGATTTTTTGGTTGCTTTTTCATTAAAGGCGCGAGTCACATTTTGCCACTGTTCTGTAGAGATTGAAAGGGAGGTTGTTTTTTGATTTGTTGAAAAGGGAAGGTACAGATCATGATCTGGTTTTTCTAGTGTGAAAATAAGGTTACTTCGAGAGGTTAATACATTCATGAAATCAACATAAAAGATATTTTCACCAATAAACGGTAGTGGCTTTTCTAGTTGTGTAGAAACAATTAATTCTTGTTCTCCAGCTTCACTTTGAATAACTTCCGCTTCAATGTCCGCTTTCTCAAAAAAGAGATACAGACTTAAATTTGATTGTAAAAATCCGAGGACAAAATAAAGGACAATACCAAAAAAAGCGAAACTTAAGAAACTAAAAAATAACTTTTTTAGCAAAATCATCTTCCTTTCCTAATTGATTTGCCGACTCTATTTTGAGTAGGCATTTCCTTTATAAAATTTGCTTCAATCCTTCTAATTGAAGCAAATTCTAAACCTTCAATTTCATTTCCTTCACCCTAACCTCCTCCCTAAGTAAACTTACCCACAATATAAATAGGATAATAATACCATAACTATTATCCTACAGACCTATTTCATAGTCAATAATTATTCAGAATATTCATTCGTCGAATCCCACCTGATAATAAACATAACCATTCACCATCATACACATAATGACAAAAAGAGAATCTTCCATTAACAGAAGTCAAGCGATTTCAAAATAAGAAGTGGATTGAATATTAGTAACTCAGTAACCTCCCCCACTAATCAACATATTTAAAAGAGCCGCAATCATTACCTAAAATAATGATTACGGCTCTTTTGTGATATTCACCACCCGTGAAACACCTTTGTGAAACAAGATTTTTCGAGGCGTCACTGTGACGCCCCGAACGCCCCTACGAAAATAAAACTCTCGTTTGAACAAGATCTTGAACAGATCCATCCTCTGCACTTCTCGTATACACCTGTAGTACACCTGCGGTTGTGGTTGGTTGCCTGTCAAAAGGGATCCTATCTCGAAAACGGCTATACGCGGGAGCACTGTATTCTGCGGTTGTGAAGGTTTCCTCTGTGACTACGACATCATTTTCATCAACAACGCGGTAAAGTACATTAGCTTCATATGCTCTCGCAAATCCTGCTATGACTTGATTATCACGAATGACAAACCCAGGAAAAGGCTGAGTAACGACTATGTTTTCTGAAATCGGAAGCGGCATGATGAGCCTCATTCCTGGAAAAAGAACATCTGGCGACAAGGTTGGCCGACGGGCATTGGCTTGGATAATTACCTGTATCGTAACCCCTGTTCTTTCAGAAATCGATGTGAGGGTATCCCCAGGCTCTACTTCATAAATAACTGCAGGTACTTGAATTTGCTGATTAGGAAAAATGAAATTCGGGTTGTGGATGGTTTCGTTGATCCCTACTAAAAGCTCTGGGTAAGCTGAAAACGACTGTGATATTGCTCCAACCGTATCTCCTTGTTGAATGACGTATAAAGTAACGGTTCCATTTGAAATCAGTTTTGGGATGACAAGTATTTGATTGGGATAAATCACATACGGATCGACGAACGGCGGATACAACGTATTGGCATGAGTAATGGCATCGACAGTACTTTCGTATTGTACAGAAAGGCTATAAACCGTATCGCCAGGTTGAACCGTATGAAGGATATGTGTTCCAAACATTATGGGCATTTTCACCTCTCCTTTTTTTGTTCAATATTCATTGATATGATAGACTGCCACTCAAATATTCGTAGCTATCTGTTTTTAAAGGAATTCTACAAATTTTATGGAAATATAAAATTTATTAGTTGATATTTTTAGGGGAGGTTAAAATGCCCTTAAAGGATTGGTCAAATTTCATTTATGCAAATGAACACAAAAAAGGAAATGTAATTGTGTTTATTGAACTTTAGAATACACTTAAAACAGGCACCCTCGATCATAGATGGTAAACTTTTATTTACTGTTGGAAAAAAACTTTATTGTTTACAGTAATTTTAAAAATCGATGAATTTAAACTAGTAATCAGACAAATTTCGAGGCATTTCGGGGCGTTTCGGGGCGTCACTGTGACTTGTCGAAAAACCCGTGTGAGCTGCCCATTCAGCTCACACGGATATCACTATCATTACTACTTTTATCACTATACTTTCTTCTATTAACGACCCTACCAATCACTAAGTAAACTCCAATCCCTACACTTGCCCCGGCACTATCAATGAGTACATCTCTCACTTCTCCTGATCTCCCAGGTATAAATAACTGGTGTACTTCATCAGAAATCGCATACAGCACACAAATCAGTAAAGCGAATCCTATACCGCGAATACCATAGACCCCACTTCTCCTCAAAGCGTTGATCACTAACATACCTAGGACAAAATAAATAAAGAAATGAGCATTTTTTCTAACGATGTGATTGAAATTGCTTATGTCAAACTCCGTATGAGGGGCTACCTTTTCTATAGTTGTTACAATAACCTCTGTTACTCCCCTACTCAGCTCGCTAGAATCGGTAGCCGGTTGGTTTGATAAATAAAAGATTAGAGCCATCCAAAGAATAACAGCTGCCCAAGATAGAAATTTCTGCATTAAAACAAATCCTTTACTATTTATCAGCCTTTGATACCTAAAGCTGGCCTGCCAACCGATCGACATGATCCAACATATTTCGGGGCGTCCCTGTGACGCCCCGAA
>SKOL01000120.1 GCA_007120055.1 Anaerobacillus sp. | reverse complement strand
GTCTTACTTTTACGCATAACTAGCTAATAGATAAAAAATCATTTTTTGCGTGAAGGTTTTTTGGGAGATTTTGTTTAATAAAAGTCAACAGGTTAGAAGATTTGGCATAATAATGGCAAGTTCATGGGTCTGATAATATATCAATAACAAATAGATGGTAGGCGATGTTAGGTTGAAAAGAAATTATAAGTTTAGTAAAAATAGAAAAAACTACTAAGGGTAAGTGGAAGAAAGCTTACTACGCTATAATACAAATAAAGGCGAGCGTACTCTGTTATTTAATAAAAAAAGAATTTGATGAAAAGTGAAATGTATGAAACCATCTGATATTTTAAGTGGAGATACGATTAGTCACAAAAGCAGTTTGGCGAGAAGTTATTTTATCTGGTAATCATACGATGGAAGATCTTCATCATATCATTCTTGATGCATTTGATTTTGACGACGATCATCTGTATTCTTTTTTATGGATGGAAAAAAATGGTCGGATGATTGTATTACTTCGCTCTTTGACGATTACGGACATTCACAGGCTAATAAGGTTCAAGTTGGTGATTTACCATTAGAATCTGGGCAACGTTTTTTTTATTTGTATGATTTTGGTGATGAATGGATGTTTACAGTTGAGGTTGTCGACATTCAGAGGAAGGAACCAGAGCCCTTTAGACCATTAGTGAAAGTAAGGAAGGGAGAAGCACCAAGTCAGTATGGTGAAGACGAATATTGGTAAGAGTAGTGTGATTAGAAGCACTTTGTAAATATGCACTCTGGAATCGCACTTATCGGATTTATTATTACGTTTACTTCTGGTGATTGCGGTCTTTTCTGCAGTTCTTAAAAAGCTATTCCAAAATGCTTTAGATTGCCAACCTGGTGATATTATTGAATACAAAAAGGATGAATATTCCGAGGAGTAATAGAGAGAAACGTAGAGGTTGTGTGAAAATGAAAAAGAGACTTTTGATGATTATTCCTGAGAATAAGAGGATCAATAGATTTAGGAAAAAGCAGTTAAATAATTTTATCCCAATCACCATACCGTATTTAGCTGCTTTTGTAGATGAGGAGAAATATTCGATTACGTTAGTGGATGAATATAATCAAAACATCCCATTAGAAACACGTTTGATTTAGTAGCTGATTTTTCTCATGAAGTGTACGAATTCGATCCGCCCAATAAGTTTCATCATAATGGTGAACATACATTGGATCATCTGCTAGCCTCTTTAAGAAATAGGACTGAACTAAAATTGTGGATGCATCTTTTTCGTATAATGAACCACCTTCTAAAATGCAGGGGGAATCAATATAAATCATCAGGCACTTTTATATTAGTATGAACTAACTTCAGCCTTCACATTAAAATTACCCCATTTAAATGTAGTTTGATTTTCAAATGTGGGGTAAAATAAAAATGTAGGAGGTGACGAGTTGAGTCTGATGTTAGATATGATTGAGGAAGAAGCAAGAAGGAATCAGTTAATGCAGCAAGAATATATTAATAGAATTAATCACCTTCCTAAAGGGTCGCTCGTTACAAAGAAATTAGGTAATCACGAATATTATTATTTGAAATACAGAGAAGGAAAAAAGACGTTTACAGATTATATAGGTCGTGATATGGAAAAGGTTGAAGAAGTTAGGAGTCAGTTAGACAAGAGGAAACACTTTGAAAGAATGTTACGGGATTTAATTAAAGAATATAAGTTAATAATGAAAGCGACTGGGGGAGTCCAATGATTGTTTATCATGGTAGTAATGTAGTTGTTGAAAAGCCGCGACTTCTTAAACCAAAACGAACATTAGATTTTGGCGCAGGATTTTATACTACAACAAATAAGAAACAAGCAGTTAGTTTTGCACATAAAGTAATGTTAAGAACGGATAGCAAAGCTAAAGCAGTTAGCATGTATGAAGTTGACTTTGATAAGGTGAAAAATGAACTTGATGTATTGGTTTTTGACTCCCCTGATTCAGATTGGCTGGACTTTGTTTTCTCTAACAGACAAGGCATATACAGTGGAAAACAGTACGATATCGTGGTTGGAGCTGTAGCAGATGACACAATCTACCGTGTGTTCAGCTTATACGAAGCCGGGATACTGACACGAGAGGAAACTTTAAAGAGGTTAAAAATCCGTAAATTATATGACCAAGTTACTTTTTGTTCAGAGGAAGCATTGTCTTATTTGCAATATATTGGGCAATTAGAACTTGATGTTGAGGAGGGAAGCTGATGAGTGAAGAAAAAGAATTTCAAGCCGTTCTACAAATCATTGTATCTCGATTAGCTCAATTGATTTCTGACGAGATGAATATATCAGATAAAGAAGCACTGAATCTCCTTTATTCATCGAAGCTTTACGAAAAATTAGAACAAGAAGAAACGAAAGTTTGGCATTTGAGCGTTCCGACGCTTTTTAGTTTATTTGTTGAAGAACAGGTAACAGGAAAAATAACATTTCCACAGGAGGCCTAACCATGAATAATAATAAGCTAGATTTCATGGTGTATTGTATTGAAAACTATAAGAATGTTAAAGGCTTAAGAGGAAAAGATGTTTTAGAGTTATTTAACAAGTATCGAGTTTTTGATTATATCAAGGCAACGTATGACGCTCTTCATACAACAGGTAGAGACTATATAGTAGAAGACCTTGATATTTATATTGATGCAAGAAAACAGGTCAATACGGACAATTAACTAAAATTTTCATACGGATATAAAAATTGGAACAGCTAGGCATATTAACAGAAGTAGATATGGCAGCCTTTGCGGGATACTGCCAAGTCTATGCAAGGTGGAAAGAGGCAGAAGAGTTTATTACGAAGCATGGGACGATTGTAAAAACCCTTCAGGATATTGGAAACAGGTGCCGCAGGTGTCCATTGCTCAAAGCTACCTCAAAATCATGAATCGTTTCTGTGAGCAGTTTGGATTAACTCCTTCATCGCGAAGTAGAATTGTTGCCCACAAACCAACGGATGCAAATGATCCAATGGAGTTTATGCTCTTTCAAGGTGGTGGTAAGGGTGTATGATCAGAAAAAAGCACAGCATGCCGTCAATTTTATCAACTGCTTAAAACATACGAAAGGGCAGAGGTGTGGGGTTCCTTTCGATTGGTAAATCAACGTGAACCTACTTCGATTAACCGTTCTACCTTTAAGTTTTGTAGTAGGGATTGTTACATTAGAGACAGGTTCAATAGAGAAGAAGATGCTGAAGAGATAGTAAGTAAAATATTTAAGCGTGAGACGGTTACACATATCCCAAAATGGTTTAAAGAACTGTTCCACTCAATATATATCAAGACCCCCGCTAAAGACGCGAAAATGTATCGACCACAAATGATAACACATGTTGAGACAGTCGCGTTATTAGAGTTGAAATAGCT
>SKOL01000468.1 GCA_007120055.1 Anaerobacillus sp. | reverse complement strand
TATCACAAAAGTTCGGCGTCAGCCCTGTTAAAGAAAGCCCAAAGACTACTGTTACCAACTTAAATAACATTCCGCTACTTATCATTCATAGTAAAGACGATTCACAAACTGCTCTTTACCAAGCAGAAATTTTATATGATTTAGCAAGTACTAATCAAAAAGAAATCTGGATTGTTGATGGTGATGAGCACCTCATCGTTGAAGATGTATTAAAGGAAGAAAGTGAGTTTTATCGCGAAAGAATTAGTGAGTTTCTATTAGGGTGTCAGACACCCCCCGTGGACAAATAGCGATTTTGTGCGCCTGAGGTGGACAGTCCGAGGAGTGTCACGAGTACATCTAATCTGAACATAAAAACGATAATTACTGGGGAAATTATAATAATCTTAAGAATAAAGGAGGCATCGAATAATGAGTGATAATAAGCAAAACCATAATAACAAAAACAATAAGAAGCAAAAAAGTGGTAACAAACACAAAACAAGTAGTACCGCTAACAAAAAGAATGACTATCATTAATTGAGGGTGGGACAAAAGTGTCTGACACCACGCGGACCCTACTAAATATAGACGTAAAGATTTATTATATGTCTATATTCGGTGTCTAGCGGTGTCTGACACTTTGTTTTGTCCCACCCTCATAGACCCCACCACAACGCGTAGCGCAGGTGGGAACTTTTAATCAGGTGGAGTCTAGACTCCATCTGATTTCTCGATGTTTAAGCTTGCTGAAACGAGTTCGCTAAATAATAGCAATAAAGAGCGCAATGTACTTTTACATTTGGCGCTCTTTTCTTATTAACTTGTCACAATAGCCTCTTTTCAGTAAAATTAAGAATGACTTTTATTGAAAAGAGGGTAACGTATGAACAATGAGTCCATTTATGGATTGACGTTTGATAAATTAACATCATGGTTGAGTGCCCATGGACATAAGAAAGGTCGCGCACTCAAAGTATGGGAGTCACTGTACAAAGAAAGAGCCACGGACTTTTCTGAAATCCTTGATATAAATAAAAATTGTGTGCAATTATTACAAGACCATTTTACGACGACAACGCTAAGCGATCATGTTAAGCAGGAAGCTAGTGATGGAACAGTGAAGTTTTTATTTAAGCTAGCAGACGGAAATTTGATTGAGACCGTTTTAATGAGATATCAGCACGGGATCTCGGTTTGTGTCACCACCCAAGTGGGCTGTAACATCGGCTGTAGTTTTTGCGCAAGTGGTTTATTAACAAAAAACCGTGATTTGAGCAGTGCTGAAATCGTTGAACAGATTGTGAAAGTTCAGCAATACCTCGATCAAGTAGGAAAAGGTGAGAAAGTGACGAACATCGTCGTGATGGGAATTGGTGAACCTTTTGATAACTTTGATAATATGATTGACTTTCTTCGTATTGTCACTGATCAAAAAGGTCTGGCAATTGGAGCGACACGCATCACTGTTTCGACGAGCGGGATTGTTGACAAAATCTATGACTTTGCCAACACAGATTTAAGAGTGCACTTAGCAATCTCACTGCACGCACCTAATGATGAGTTACGAACGAAAATTATGAAAATCAACCGTGCTTTCCCTATAAAAACGTTAATGGATGCTGTTGATTACTATATCGAAAAAACAAATAAGCGTATCATGTTTGAATATATTTTATTAAAAGGCGTCAACGATCAAAAGGAACATGCAGAGCAACTGGCCGATCTGCTAATTGATAGAGCCAAATATGCCGGAGTCAATCTAATTCCTTATAATCCAGTTGATGAGCACGATCAATACCAACGAAGCGTACACGAAGATGTGTTAGTTTTTTATGATATATTGAAAAAAAGAGGAATTAATTGCGGCATTCGCCAAGAGCACGGAACCGATATCGATGCTGCTTGCGGTCAATTAAGAAGTAAACAAATGAAGGAAGATAAATGGGAAGCGTAACGGGTGACCTCGTTATGCTTTTTTGTATGGAAAAAGGCGGGTACTTTTGCAAACGAACGTCTGAGATTCGTCAGAAGGTCAAGGTGAAGTGAGGGAAAGCACCCGCCATTTCCACATTGATGGTGACGTTTATCGTCATGTGGGTTTTGTATGAAACGATATGACATTTGTCATGACGCAAGCTTGACGTTTATGTCTTATAAATGGAGAAAGAAGTTTTTATAATAGAGGTAGTGAATATGTTGTTATTGACTGCAGGAAGCATCTAAACCGACACAACCTCAATAAAACTATCGAAATTACAAGCGTCTAATCAAGGGGGAATTGCATCATGAGTGCATCAAAAATTAAGAATTTAAAAAAGGATGTTGCGCCATTTGAAAAAACGGATACGAAGGCGAGTATCATCCAAATCATAAATACATTAGGTCCTTTACTATTATTATGGTATTTAGCTTACGCCAGTCTTTCTATCTCTTACTGGCTTACCGTACCACTGATCGTTATCACAGCAGGGTTCGTCGTACGGACGTTCATTTTATTTCATGACTGTTGCCATCAATCTTTTTTCAAAAGTCGCACAGCTAACGATATATTTGGCACTATTTTAGGGGTGTTAACACTCGTGCCGTATCAACAATGGAAAAATACGCACAATGTTCATCATGCAACGAGTGGCAATCTCGATAAACGTGGAACAGGTGACATGTGGCTTCTTACGGTTGAAGAATATGTTGCGCTACCTTTTTGGCGCCGTATCGCGTATCGCGTGTATCGTAATCCTTTTATTATGCTTGGTGTTGGACCGGTTGCGGTGTTCCTCATTGAATATCGATTTAATCGAAAAGTGGCAAAGCCTAAGGAACGCATTAATACGTATGTAACAAATGTAGCGATAGTCGCTTTATATGCGTTATTAATCTCGCTTATTGGCTGGCAAGCATTTGTAATGATCCAAGGACCGATCTTTTTCTTATCAGGTTTACTAGGTATTTGGTTGTTTTACGTCCAGCACCAGTTTGAACACTCTTATTTTGAACATGAAAATGAGTGGAGTTATGTACAGGCTGCTGTAGAGGGAAGTTCTTATTATCAGCTGCCAAAACCGTTACAGTGGCTAACTGGTAACATCGGCTTTCATCATGTTCACCATTTGAGTCCAAGAGTCCCAAACTATCATTTAGAAAAAGCGCATAACGAAACGATCCCTCTTCAAAAAGCAGCAACGGTTACGCTCCGAACGAGCTTAAAATCGCTAAGCTACCGCCTTTGGGACGAGAAAAATAAAACGTTTGTTAGTTTTAAAGAATTAAAAGAATATAAAAGCAACACAATCGATCGCATCGGAGAGCAATGTAGTTCTAATGAAATTGAACTTGCGAGGAAAATCAACTAAGCTATATACTACTAGTAAGTGTGACAGTTAGGATAGGGATGACACATTTCATCACCGCCAAACCGTATCAC
>SKOL01000092.1 GCA_007120055.1 Anaerobacillus sp. | reverse complement strand
TTCTTCTAATGCTCTAGCCCGTTCTAGTCCGTCAATTAGCTTTTCTAACGCTTTTTCTAAATCGCCTGTTAACCATAAACTTCTACCGATCTGTAATAGGCTTTTTACAACCCCTTTTTGATCATCCTCTTTTAAGGCAATATCATATGCTTCCTCCGCTAAAAAAAGTGAATGTAGCGGCTTACTTCGTTCAAGGTCTTCGGAAAGTTTATTAAAAAGCTTAATCTTTTCTTTTATTTCATCACAATTATTTATTAAAGGTTCATATTCTTTAAGTATTTCATTCAAATAGCTTCCCTCCAAAACAAACCGAAATTAGAAATAACTAACACTATTCTAATATTATACAAAAACTTCACAAAATTGTCTTATTTTTTGCAATTTTATTTTTATAACTTTGTAGCTTTGATTAAGTGAAGTGAAGTTAATTAACTACATATTCTATATACTTTACGGATTTTTATATTGAATTCTGAAATTGAATTACTATTAATTTTCAAACATTCCTAATGTCCAACTTTCCATTTTACTCTTTATACATACATTAGCTAACAAAGATGTTATACCAGGTTTACAGAAGGAGGGTTTTTCTAATGAAAAATAGTGCGTTTATAATTTCTGCTTGTATCGTTTTTTTTATTAGTATTTTCGGTTTTTTATACCCTTTGGAAATGCAAGTAATGATGAACGAAATTTTACATAAAGTAAACGATGGGTTTGGATGGTTTTACGTTTTAAGTACAGCAATCTTTATTGGTTTTTGTTTCTTTTTAGGTTTCGGTCCATTTAGGCATATGAAATTAGGAAACCCGGATGAGAAACCTGAATATTCGTACTACACGTGGATTGGGATGCTTTTTGCAGCAGGAATGGGCGTAGGTCTCGTGTTTTGGGGTGTTGCAGAGCCAATTTCCCATTATTATGCACCGCCTCCAGGAGTCGAGGCACAATCACAACAATCTGCAGAGCTTGGCATTTTATATGGAGTATTTCATTGGGGGCTTCATCCATGGGCAGTATATGCTGTCGTTGCTCTCGGCCTTGCCTTTGCAAAATTCCGAAAAAATTTACCAGGGTTAATCAGCTCTGCCTTTTTTCCTTTGTTCGGAAGAAAGGTATTCGGTCCTTTAGGAAAAACGATTGATATTACAGCAATTGTGTGTACAACAGTAGGAATTGCCACATCATTTGGTTTAAGTACACTACAAATAAGTGGTGGACTCGAACAATTAACCTCACTTGATAATACCCCTTTATTACAAATCAGTATTATAGGCTTCATTACTATTATTTTTATAACTTCCGTAATATCTGGAATTAATCAAGGAATGCGTTATTTAAGTATTATTAATTTAACGATAGCTTGTTTCCTCCTATTTATGGTGATTATTCTCGGACCTACTTTATTTATTATGGAGCATTTCACTAAAACATTAGGAAGCTATATTAGTAACTTTGTAACATTAAGTTTTTTTACTACCCCTTATACAGACAATTTATGGATTGGTAATTGGACATTCTTTTATTGGGCCTGGGTCATTTCATGGAGCCCTTTTGTAGGGACATTTATTGCAAGAATCTCACGTGGGAGAACATTGCAAGAATTCATCTTAGGTGTACTTTTTGTACCAACACTTCTAACGATCGTTTGGTTCGTTGCCTTCGGTGGAACTGCACTTTTTTATGAAATAAAGGGGGTATCTAATATTTCCTCACAAGTATACACTCAACCAGAAACAGGACTCTTTTTAATGTTAAACCAATTACCTTTTGGATCGATGTTAAGCATTTTAGCCCTATTTCTAATTTGTATTTTCTTTATAACTTCAGCTAACTCGGCAACCTATGTTCTTGGTGTATTTTCATCGAAGGGCTCTTTATCTCCTAAAAACATTGTATTAGTTATATGGGGTGTTTTAATTTCAGCAATTGCAGCAGCACTTTTATTTAGTGGTGGACTACAAGGATTACAAGCACTTGCTATTATTAGTGCTCTGCCTTTTACTTTTATTATTTTACTAATGATAGTCGCTGTATATAAATCGTTACGTAGAGAAGGTATACGCAAAGATCAAGTTGAAGAGAAAGAAGAGTGGTAACCAAAATTTCCCAAACGGTAGCTGATGGGACTACCCTAAAAGTATCTGCTAAAAAGACGTTAGTTATATCATCCGCTTAAATTTAGATACGTAATGTGTCTTGCCTGTAAATTAAGTTGCTACAGGAAAGTTCACTTTTTTAGTAAAACTTTTCTTAGCAACTTATTTACATTAATATTGGTAAAAATGATTTTTGAGACAGAATTATGGAGGAAAATCCCTCTTAATAGATTCAATTTAACGTATCATAGTAATTGTAGTTTCGCGACTACTTCCACATGATTCGTATGAGGGAACATATCGACCGGTTGCACTTCGACGGTTTTAAAACCACCATCCTCTAAAATACGTAAATCACGTGCTAATGTCGCTGGATTACATGACACATAAACGACTCGCTCTGGTTTCATTTTTATAATCGTATCAAGTAACGCTTCATCACAGCCTTTTCTCGGCGGATCAACAACAATAACGTCAGCACGAATTCCTTGAGCATACCACCAAGGAATCACTTTCTCTGCTTCACCGACCGCAAAGTCGACATTTTCCATTTTATTTAATTGCACATTTCGCTTTGCATCACTAATTGCTTCCGGAACTATTTCGACACCATAAACATGTTTCGCTTTTTGTGCTAAAAATAATGAAATTGTTCCAATCCCACAGTAAGCATCTATGACTGTCTCGGAACCTGTTAGCTCGGCATATTTAAGTGCTTTATCATATAAAACTTTCGTTTGCTCTGGATTTACTTGATAAAATGATCGTGCAGAAATGGCAAATTTCACATCGCCTATCGTGTCATAGATATATTCTTCGCCCCACAATACTTTCGTTTCCTCGCCAAAAATAACATTTGTCCGTTTCGTATTTACATTTTGAACAATCGCTGTGACATTCGGTAGCTTTTTGCAAATCTCTTCGACGATCTTTTGTTTGTTTTCTAAATCGCGTGATCTAGTCACTAAAACAACCATTAATTGCCCCGTATTAACACCGTAACGAGCGACGACATGACGTAAAATGCCACTATGTTTTTTTTCATCATAGGCACGAACACCAATTTTTTTCGCAATACCTTTGACAACTTGGACAACTTTATCGTTTTCTTCATGTTGAATTAAGCAACTGTTCATATCGATAATTTCGTGGCTACGTTCTTGATAAAAACCTGCGACAAGTCCACCCTCTCTCTGGGCAAAAGGAACTTGAGCTTTATTTCGATACCGCCACGGATCAGCCATTCCGAGCGTAGAGTGTACGGTAATATTATGAATGTGTCCGATACGCTCAAGCACATTGCGAAC
>SKOL01000556.1 GCA_007120055.1 Anaerobacillus sp. | reverse complement strand
TCATCCATGACAGCAGCTCCTGCTGACCATAACCCGAAAATCGCTAAAAATTGGATCATAAAGCCAAACAGAACTGAAATACTTAAATAACTAGCCATCAGCCTTTGACGAGAGACGGCTCGCGCTAATAAATGTTCGGTGCGAGCGTTTTTCTCCTCACCTTTTAGCTTTAATATAAACATTAACGCTGGTATTGAACTTACCATTGATATCACCGACATAAGCATCGATAAATATTGCTCCGTTAATGAAAAACCTTCGACTGCTTGTAACATTTCTCTCATCATATCAGAGCTTTCTAAAAACATTTCAAGGTCACCTAATACTGATCCATAAGATGAACCTAACACATACATACCGATCGCCCAAGCAATGATCCCAGTACGTTGTAATCTAAATGCAAGACCGAACGGACTCTGTAAAAATCGTGATGCATGTTTTTTTCCAGGTCTGGATGGTAAAAAGCCAGATTCTAAGTCGCGAATTGAATTTAAATACAATGCTAGTGCCACGAGAATAATGGCGACAAAAAACGTTAAGAAAATCGGCCACCAATAGTTATTCACATACACTTCCGTCGCCAAAATCCAACCTAACGGCGAAACCATAGATAACGCCTCATTACTGACATCGCCAACTGCCCGGATCAGATAGGCAACCATTAACATAGTAAATGAAAATCCAATTGCCCCTCTCGTATTTTCTGATAATTGCGCAAACAGTGCTGTAACCCCAGTAAAAAGCATTCCTGTTACGCCTAAAGCCGCTCCATATAATAATGACCCCTGTAGATCCATACTTTCAATTCTTAAAGCAAACAAACTAAAAGCGGTTAAGAGCGCTAATACAATATTCGCACTAAAAAGTACAATGACCGTTGCCGTTAAGTTTGATAACTGACCAACTGGTAATGAGCGTATTAATTCAATTCGCCCTTCTTCTTCGTCACTACGTGTATGTCGGTTTACAAGTAATATACTCATGATCGCAACTACGATTGCTGTAAAAAGTAGCATTTGATGAGCCATCATCGCCCCTTCGTGATAGTTCTCAAGACCATAACCAGGTCCGACCATCGCTGTCATCGCAGGGTTCTTCATCGTTTCGGCAATTGCTTGTCTTTCTTGTTCAGAACCATATAAACCTGTAAAAGCATTCGCTGTTAAAAAAGTAACAAACACGATTGAAAAAATCCAAATCGGTAGAAGAATGCGATCACGTCTTAATAAAAAACGAGTCATCGTGCCTGTTTGAGAGTACAACTGTTGCCACATTACGATGCACCTCCGTCTCCTGCATCTGTAATGTTTTTCGCTCCTTCATAATGACGCATAAATAAATCCTCTAGTTTTGGAGGTGAACTTTCTAAGCGTATTACTCCAAACTTACTTACATGTTGCATTACACTATCTAAATTCTCTGCATCTACTTGAAGCGACAATGCTTCATCTTTTGTTTCAATTTCATGTACTCCTTCTAAACTATTTAATCCCGAGATTTCTTGTTTTGTTTCAAGGAGTAAGTGTGTTCTCGTTAAATGACGTAGCTCTTTTAACGTTCCTGATTCAATAATCTCTCCTTGACGAATGATTCCTACCTTGTCACATAACCTTTCGACTTCCGATAAAATATGGCTCGAAAGAAGAACACTTTTCCCAGCTCGTTTTGCATCGATCACACATTCTTGGAAGACACGCTCCATTAATGGATCAAGACCACTCGTCGGCTCATCTAAAATATATAAATCAGCATCAGATGAAAAAGCAGAAACTAACGCCACTTTTTGACGATTTCCTTTTGAATAAGTGCGACATTTTTTTGACGGATCAAGATTAAATTTTTCAATTAACTCTTCACGACGAGTTTTATTATTGCCACCTCGCAATTTCGTAAATAAGTCAATAACTTCTCCACCCGTTAAATTCGGCCAGAGATTCACATCACCCGGAACATAAGAAACACGTTTATGAATTTCAACAGCATCTTTCCAAGCATCTTTCCCAAAAATTTTAGCTTCTCCTTCTGACGCTTTTAAAATACCGAGTAGGATGCGAATCGTTGTCGATTTCCCAGCTCCATTAGGGCCAATAAAACCGTATACTTCCCCACGATTCACTTCCATATTAACACCATTTAAAGCGGTAAACTTACCAAACTTCTTCGTTAAATTCGTTGTTTTTAATATCGTCATAACTTCTCTTCCCCCTTGTTTTCAATATGGGCATTATCAAATTTATATAAGTTTTGAAATATTTTTACCGATATAGTTCATAATATATAAAAAATAACCCTCTGACAAGAGTTTATGAACTATTTTAATTGTTTTATTACATAATTTTGATTAAACTTACAGTGAGGTGAAACAAATGGACGGATTCCAACGACGTAAAGAACAAAAGAAAAAAGATATTTTAAAAGCAGCATTGGCTCTATTTATGGAATACGGCATTCAAAAAGTTTCCATTACTGAAATCGCCAAAAAAGCAAATGTATCACAAGTAACAATCTATAATTACTTTGAAAGCAAACATAATTTAATTCATGAAGTCTTTATTTATTATGTTGATCATGCATACAGTGATGCTGAACAAATTGTTTATAGTGACCTTCCTTTTCCAAAAAAAATAGAGCAACTTACTTTTAATAAAAAAGAAGTAGCAAATCAAATTAATGAAGAGTTTTATCATTTTATCATGAAAGAATACACTACCCATGGAAGCTATATTGAAGAAATCTATGTCGAAAAAGCCATTCCTTTATATAACGATTTATTTGCAGAAGGCCGAGAAGAAGGTTATATCGATCCGAGTTTATCCAACGAAGCCATTATGTTTTATATCCAAATGTTGAAAGATTATATTCAGCGAGAGGATGTATATAAAAATATACTGCCGTTAACCGAGGAAATCACGAAAATATTTTTTTATGGGATCGTTGGTAAAAAAAGAGACTAATTGTACCGTTTAATTCTTTAGAAAAATCCACCAAAATGGTTTATTGTAAATAATGACGTAAATAATTGTTATACATTAATTAGTTTTGATACAATTTGTTTATCTATTTGAGTCCCTTTTTGTTTATCGTTTTACTGAACTTAACGAACATTATTACCACACATCAGGAAGGAATTATTATGGAACAAAAAAAGAAAACTATTAACATTTCAGCTTTACTGGAGATCTTTTTCGTATCAACTAGATTAGGTTTTACTTCTTTTGGTGGACCAATCGCACATCTCGGCTATTTTCACGATGAGTATGTTCGTAGGCGAAAGTGGATGGACGAAAAGAGCTATGCTGATTTAGTGGCACTGTGTCAGTTTTTACCTGGGCCTGCAAGTAGTCAAGTCGGAATAGGTATAGGTGTGATGAGAGCTGGTGTTATAGGTGGAATTGTTTCCTTTTTAGGTTTTACGCTACCATCAGTTGTTGCTTTAATTATTTTTGCACTTCTTGTTCATAGTTTCGGCTTTACAGATGCTGGTTGGATTCAAGGATTGAAAATTGTCGCAGTAGTAGTTGTTGCTCATGCCATTTTAGGAATGGCAAAAAATTTAACCCCAGATTTACAAAGAAGGTCGATCGCCTTAGGAGCGATTGTTTTAACTTTGTTATGGCAAACAGCTTTTACTCAAGTAGGCGTTATTTTGTTTGCAGGATTTATTGGTTATCTTCTATACAGGAATCAGACGCTGGATGAAAAGTCTTCAGGAGCAAAATTTCCTATTAGTCGCCGATTTGGCGTCATTTGCTTAACAATTTTTTTTGGACTCCTTATTTTACTTCCGATTATTAGGGAAGCAACAGCTGTAAATTGGATCGCAATGTTTGATAGCTTTTATCGATCTGGCTCACTTGTTTTCGGTGGTGGTCATGTTGTTTTACCTTTGCTTGAACGAGAGTTTGTTCCGACAGGTATGTTAACTGAAGAACAGTTTTTAGCGGGGTACGGTGCTGCTCAAGCTGTCCCAGGGCCATTATTTACTTTTGCAGCTTATATCGGAGCAGTCATTAATGGATGGCAAGGTGGATTATTAGCGACTGTTGCAATCTTCCTACCTGCATTCTTACTTATTTTAGGAACCCTTCCCTTTTGGGATAGCTTACGTCGCAATAGTAAAGTAAAAGGAGCCCTAATGGGCGTAAACGCAGCAGTTGTCGGTATTTTAATTTCAGCGCTTTATCATCCAATTTGGACAAGTTCGATTTTATCAAAGGTGGATTTTGTACTAGCCGCCATCTTATTTAGTATGTTGGTATTTTGGAAGCTGCCACCTTGGGTAATTGTGTTAGCTGGAGCGATCGGTGGATTTTTGTTGTCGTTTTTGTAAAACACTAAGTATAATATGGTACGAGAAATAAGAGAAATAACATTGGGGGTAAGCTGCTATGTTAACGATTGAAATGTGGACTGACTTTGCTTGACCATTTTGCTATATTGGCAAAAGGCGTCTGGAGGACGCCCTAAAGGAGATTGATCAACCAACCGAAGTCATTTATCGATGTTTTGAGTTAGATCCTTCGGTGGATCGAGATGTAAATTATAATATTTATGAAAAGCTTTCTCAAAAATACGGAATGAGTATCGAACAAGCAAAAGCAACTTGTAACAACATGGAACAAACGGCCAAAGAAGCCGGATTGGAGTTTCATCTTGATACACTAATATTAACGAATACGTTTGATGCTCACCGAGTGGCAATGTTTGCAAAAACAAAAGGGTTAATGCATGAAACGACAGAGCGTATTTTACGAGCTTTTTACACTGAGTCTAAACATATCGGGGACCATTCAACGCTCATTGATTTGGCAGTAGAAGTTGGGCTACAACGTGATGAGGTTGCTGAATTACTTTCAAGCAACTCAATGGCTAATGAAGTTCGAAAAGATGAACACGATGCAAAAGAACTGGAAATTAACAGCATTCCGTTTTTCCTGATTAACAAAAAGTATGCGATTACTGGTGCACAACCGACAGACAAGTTTGTCGAATCACTGCAACAGATCATTGAGGAAGCTGGTCTCAATACAGCTATAAATGATCAACAAGGTGCTGTTTGCGACGAAAATGGATGTGAAATTCCGAAGAAATAAAGTGAAAAATAAAGAGCGAGTGGCCCAAAAGTGTCTGACACTTGTTTTGGATCACCCGCTCTTTATTATTTTAAAACGAATTTCATTCAGTAGGTTCAATAATAATATCGTTAAGCTTTACAGACACGGGGTTGGCAATTGTATCCCCGACTGGACAAGTTTTTTCAATAAATGCAACAAATTCAGCTACCTTTTCCTTCGGTGCGTCTGTTTTAATATGAAGATTGTAGCGAATCTCCGAAAAGCCCCTACGGACATCTGAAATATTCATAAAGCCGTCAGTATCTAAATCTCCCTCAAGCTCTACCCATAAATCATCGAACTTTAATTTAAATTTTTTCGCATAAACGCGAGCAACAATTGCTTGGCAAGCTCCTAGAGCAGCTAAGGTCACTTCTACTGGATTCATTCCAGTATCGGTACCTCCTAAACTTTCAGGTTCATCAATCGTAAACTCAAAGTTGCGAGAACGAGCTAACACTTTTACACCTTCTTGTAGGTGTGCTGAAGCTTTAAAAACTGTTTTTGGCATTTAAATTACTCCCTTCAATAGTATCTTTCGATAATGGAAATAATTGTATACACTTATATAATAACCTATACTACAAAAAATACTGTAGATAATTTGTGAAATATTGAGCAAAAATAATTTAAAAAGAGGGTGGGACAAAACAAAGTGTCAGACACTTTTGTCCTACCCTCCTACTAATTAATTTTCTTTTTTACTTTCTTCATAAGTCGTCAATGCTTGATCAAGCATTCTTAAACCATCGTCGATTTGTTCTTTCGTAATTGTTAGTGGTGGGATCATACGAATGACTTCACTTTGATTTCCACAGAAATAGAAAAGTACACCGTTCTCTAACGCTAAATCTAAAATTTTAAAAAGCGCTTCTCCGTCTGGTTCTGCTGTTTTCGGGTCAATAATTTCAATTCCAATCATTAGACCAACCGCACGAATATCGCCGATCACTGAATGCTTTTCTTTCAATTCATGTAACTTTTCAACGGCATAAGCACCCATCTGCTTTGTGTTTTCCAAAAGGTTTTCTTCTTCAATTACGTCTAAAACAGCAAGTGCTGCCGAGCATGCCATCGGGTTTCCACCAAATGTCGTTGCATGACTTCCTAAAGGCCATTGTTTCATTAATTCTTTGGAAGCAACCGTTGCGCTTAGTGGAAGTCCATTGGCAATTCCTTTAGCTAGAGCCATAATGTCTGGGGTCACATCAAAAGTTTGTGCCGCAAACCATTCTCCAGTACGACCAAATCCAGTTTGGACTTCATCAAATATTAATAAAATGTTATGACGATCGCAAATTTCTCTTACTTTTTTAAGCCATGCTTTTGGTGGAATAATATATCCACCTTCTCCAAGTACAGGTTCAACAATCACTGCTGCAACTTCTTCAGGAGTCACTTGATGGTTAAATAATCGTTTGAAATCTTGTTCCAACTTTTCCACAACATACTGTTCTGGATCTGCACCTTCTGGACAATCAGCAGTATTCGCATATGGAACTTGGTAAGAACCATGTGGTTGTAAAAATTTACGATATTTACTCTTTGATGTAGTTACACTTAATGCCCCCATCGAACGACCGTGGAAACAACCTAAAAAAGAGACAACATACGGTCTTTTGGTTACATGTTTTGCTAATTTGATAGCTCCTTCTATTGCCTCTGCCCCACTATTATTAAAAAAGAAACAATCTAAGTTTCCAGGGAGTTTTTTAGCTAAACGTTCTGCTAACGTTAAAATCGATTCATAAATAATCACACCAGAAGGGCCATGTGCTAGACTATCTGCTCCTTCTTTCATTGCTTGAACGACTTTCGGGTGGCGATGCCCTACATTTGTTACTGCAATCCCTGATGTGAAATCTAAATATTTTTTCCCATCAACACCATAGTAATAACACCCTTCTTCTTTAATTACTGGAAGGTTTGGGTGGTCCTTCGCCATGCTTGGTGCTAAAAGGTCTGACATATTTTGTACAAGATGACTCCAATCTTTTGCCAATTTATAATACCTCCAAAAATACTAAGATGATGACAATGTAGAGGGACTACCTCTAACTAGTCATCATCTTATCATAATATTTAGAAAAACAATAGATGTGCCATGATCGCTGCCACGGGTAAAGTGATGAGCGTTCTTTGAATGAAAATCACGAATAATTCCCAGAATTTAATTGGAATTTTAGATTTAATTAATAGAATACCAATCTCTGACATGTAAATGAGCTGTGATACTGAAACAACCGCAATTACAAAACGAGTAATTTCTGATTCAATTCCACTTCCGATAACTGCTGGTAAAAACATATCTGCAAATCCAACGATCATCGCCGGTGCGGCTGCTTGAGCTTCTGGTAATCCTAGTAAACTTAATAATGGAACAAACGGATAAGATAAGTACGTAAAAATAGGTGTATATTCAGCCAAAATTAAGGCAACTGTTCCTAATGCCATAACTAATGGGATTAACGCTAACCAAATATCTAAAACATTCGTTATTCCTTTATATACGATTTGACGCATACTTGTTACTTTTTCAGCTTTTTCAACAGCCTTTTCAACTCCCCACCTGAAGCTTGAAATTCCACTTGGTACTTCTTCATTTATTTGTTTACCAACCGGTTCATAATACGTATCCTTTTTTAAGGAAAGTGGTGGAATTCTTGGACAAATAATCGCTGCAATCAAGCCTGCAACAATCACCGTTGCATAAAATTGTATAAACATGTGATCCATTCCAATGAATTTCGCAATCACTAAACTAAAAGCAATCGATGCAATAGAGAAGTTAGTCGCAACTACTGCAGCTTCACGCTTTGTGTAATATCCAGCTTCATATTGCTGTGTAGTTAATAACACCCCAACAGTTCCGCTCCCCATCCAAGACGCAACTGCATCAACAGATGAACGTCCTGGTAACTTAAATAAAGGCTGCATCACTTTACGTACAACAGCACCAATAAAGTCCATAAAACCAAACTCTAGTAATAGAGGCATAAATAAACTCGCAAATAAAAACCAAACCATTAACACTGGGACTAATTCATATAGTACAACTCCACCTGTAAAAGGAGAATTAATAAATTCTGGGCCCAGTTCTGTTAAAGTTAGTACTGCAAAAATTGCCCCTAAAGCTCTTAACGTTAACCAAAAACCACTAATATCAAATAAACTAAGTAAAAAAGCATTTTTTTTCAGCGATGCAGGTTGAAACCATTTAACTACTAAACTACCTACTACTGATAAACAAATCACAATCGTCATGAATAACGGAATGTAGTCTGCGATTGCATTTTGTAAAAGCTCCGCAAAAACTCCAAGTCCAATTGTTACTTTGTCTCCTACTGAAATAGGAACTAGAAAAAGTAAAACCCCTAATAAAGAGGGAATGATAAATTTTAAATACTGTTTTAACGAGAATGACTTAGGTTGATTCTCCGTTTTTTTATCTAATGTTTTTAATGAACCTTCCATTAACTTTTCCTCCATCTTGTTAGTAATAAATTATGTTGTCTAGCTGCTTTATAATTCGAGACACGTAATCTTTTAATAATATTACATCGTAAAGTATAATTATTCAATAGTAAATTTTAAAGAAAGTAAAAATAAATATCGATATAACGTGCCATTTTTAGCAATATAAGGGGAAAAAGGTAATCTTAGCTTCACAACGTCTAACAATAAAATCTTCAAGTAGATTTATAGTATATTCATTAAAAAAAGATGCAGCGCTTAGTGCACTGCATCTTCCCATTCATACTAATATTTCTTTAAACCTTCTTCAACCGCCAACCAGAACATATCATTTTCTTGGCCCATTCGCCACATCGATACGCCTGCAAGATTAAAATCATAAACTAAGCTAGTTTTTGCTGATAAGCTCTCAAAGTTGTCAAAATAAACAGTATGGTGTTCTCCGTTTGCATCGACATAATGAAAGTATGGTGTTTGTTCTTTCGTGTTCCACTTGATCTCTGGATTGTGTGTCGCAATCAGTTGATCAATTTGTTTTAGCGTAAGTGCGCGGTGTCCAGAGTTTTTAGACGTATTCCAGTCATATCCATACCCTGGTAAGCCTAATAAGATTTTTTCGGAAGCAATATGAGTTGTTGCATAATTTAAAACTACTTGCATCCAATCATAGCCAGCAATTGGTCCTGGACTACTCCATGCACCGTGCTGATCATAAGACATCAATTGAATATAATCGACATTACTGTTGCCTAAAAATTCAAAATCAAATGTTCCACTCCATGCCCATGTTGCGCAATCACAAGTTTTTGCCGGAACAGAAACCATTACAGGGTATCCTTCTTGATGGAAGGCTTCTGTCATTTTTTCAACAAAATAATTGAATAATGAACGGTCAGAAGCATGCATATTTTCAAAGTTTAAGTTTGCACCTTTATATCCATGTTCTTTCACAAATGAAACCATGTTTGAAATGACTTTTTCCTGTAAAGATGAATTTGTGAAAATCGCTCTCGTTAAATCTGGATCGAAGTGATTTTGGAATGTTGCATACGTAAACACATCATTGTCATTTGAAAAATCAAGTGCTTCATGTGGAATAAAACCAGTAATGCTCCCATCATAATTTACATCTACACTTGCCGTTGCAATTGTGTTTAAATACTCGTGATGAGTAGTTAATGAATTGTAAGAGCCTAAATCAGTGCTCCAATACTTTGTATAGTAACCAAGGATGATAAGGTCTTTAAGCTCGTCTTTTTCTTCGACGACTGTAGTTCCTTCAACAATTAATAATTTTTGTCCAACGAAAATCATGTCAGTTGTTAAGTTGTTTAACTCTTTAATTTCATCTACGCTAACACCATATGTTAAAGAAATAAGCCATAAAGTGTCACCTGATTGAACAACGTGATAGACCGCTTCTTGAGCTTCTTCTTCCGTAGCTGGCTCTTCTTTTGGTTGTTCAGGTTCTTGTTCTTTTGGTTCTTCCTTTATCGGCTCTTCAGGTACCTCTTCCTTTGGAGGATCTTCTTTAATCGGTTCTTCTTCCTTTTGCTTAGAGTCTTTGTCAATTAACTCAACTTTAACGACGTCTAAACGATTTTGTAAATCTTGTTTACTTTCACGAATCGGTCTTCCATTGCCAAGACTATCAATCTCATTTTGAGCACTGTTTACATAACCCCACGTGCGGTTCTCTTCTGCTTTTTCCACCGCAATAGTAGCTTGTTCCACACTACTTCTTTGGTTTGGATTTTTCGCCTCAACAACCATATATAGTGGAGATAAAGATAAAACCAATATCAAAGTAAGTAATATAGATATTGCCTTTTTAAACTTCATCTTAACAATCTCTCCTCGTATTTAATTTTTGTCTTACTTTATCATCTTAATTGATAGTCTCAGAGATTGTTAGAAGTAAATAATGGATATGTGAATTGTTTCACGTGGTGTCTGACACCGCTCGTGGACTTTTCGCTTATTTGTCCTCCTGAGATGGACATTTGCATGATTAACTGACTCTATTACTACTGCTGAAACTCTAGCAATTACCCTCTACTAAATTATTAGATTTATGTTTAAAAAATCTATAAAAAGGTATGTAATTAATATACCGTTACTATTAAAGGAGGAGTTAGACATGAAGAAAGCCAAAAGATTAATAGTTCCAACTCTAGGTGTTGGGTTAGTCTTTGGGGCTATCGGCGTTTCAGCACAGTCCGAAACTGTAACAGTAGAACCAGGTGACACTTATTGGGGAATAGCCCAAGAATTAAGTGAAGTAACTTCAGAAGATTTAGTGGATGCGAATGAATATGATGCTCGCGCCATTCCTGTTGGAGCAGAAATTGAGATTCCAACTGGCGAGGAAGAGAGATCTAACAATAATGTTGTAACACATGTCATTCAGCCAGGGAACACGTTTGCAAGTATCGCTGAAGTTTATGACGGTGTTACTGTAGATGATTTAGTAAAATTAAATCCTAAAGTTGATCCTTATTCATTAACGATCGGCTCAGACATCGTTGTTGTTGACAAAGAGCGCACCTCTGGTCAAGATTACTTGTATCATACAGTTCAACCGGGTAACACTTTCAATGAAATCGCAAGTGCTTATGATGGTGTTAGTGTGGACGAATTAATTGAAGCAAATCCGAATGAAGATCCGTATGAATTAACAGTTGGATCGAAAATTGTCATTCCACTAAAATAACGCTTTTAAAAAAGCTCCTGTATCATTTTGATGCAGGAGCTTTTTGCTGTCTTACTTTGCCTCCTGATTTTTTTCTATATGCAGAAGCTGTACCTCTGTATACACCTAATAATGCTTCTTCATGTCTCTTATTAAGTATTTTTTCATGTGTAACTTATATATAAATGATATATTATATAGGTGCAGAGGTATACAGAAACCATTGAAAGAACTGAGATATAATTATATAGTACTTAATTTAATAATTTCATAATCTAGATTCAGCACCACATCAAGCTACATCTAGTTGAACCACTCTCAACTAGATGTAGCTTGATGTGGCTAATATATTGGTATTATGAAATTCAACCAATTGAGGTTTAAAGTAAATTTAATAAAATACGAGAAAAAGGGTGAGGAAATTAAATTGAAAAAGTTAGCTGAATTTTCTTCGAATCGAAAATGGGTATGGATTATATTACTACTGTGGGTAGTCTTAGCTGGCGCCTTAACCGCTGCTCCATCTGCAAATGATTATGCAGTAAATACAGGTGAAGATGACTTACCTGAAAACGCAAAATCAGTGATTGCAAGTGAAAAAGTAAACGAGTATTTTGAAGAGGACAATGGGTTACTCGCCTTACTGGTGTTTTATAATGAAGCTGGTTGGGACGAAGAGAGCTTCGCTGAAATAGACAACGTAAGTGAATGGTTAGCCGATGATGAAAATGAATTAACAACAATCCAAACGACAATCCCTTTTCATCGCTTTCCAAGTCATGCAAAAGAAGCTTTTCGATCAGAAGATGAAACAACTGTCGTTTTACCAGCTTTTCTTTACGCTGGATTAGAAATGTCAGAAATTAATGATACGATCACAGCCCTACAAAAATTTAGTGAACAAGAGCTAGTGGTGGGTTCACTAAAAATAACTGGACCAGCTGGCATTGCATCTGACACGATTGCTATTTTTTCAAATGCCGATTTAGTTTTATTATTTTCTACGATTGCGCTCGTACTTGTATTGCTGATTGTCATTTATCGTTCGCCATTACTTGCTATTATTCCATTACTAGCAGTTGTTTTTGTTTACCAAG
>SKOL01000607.1 GCA_007120055.1 Anaerobacillus sp. | reverse complement strand
ATCATTCGACTTTTTGGTATTTCATGGGTTCTAACGATTTTTATTAGTAATTTTATAGTTTTCATGTTATCTTAATAATACTTTGTTATTAGAACAATTACTATAAATTATCGAGGTGAAATAAAGTGAAAAAGGGATTGCTTATGATGTTTTTTGCCTTTATTTTAGTAATAGCTGCATGTGGCGGTAATACAGATGAAGGTAATAAAAAAGAAGGAAACGAAGCAACTACTACAGAAGAAAAAGGCGAGTTAGTAATTGGCCTAATTCCTTCGCAATCAGAAGGAGAAATGGAAACGGCCATTAACAAACTCCAACTAGAGCTAGAGGAAAAGCTTAATAGACCGGTGGATATTGATTACTACCCAGCATACAACGGGGTCGTTGAAGCAATCAACTACGGTCATATTGATATGGCCTATTTCGGTCCACTAACTTATGTTATTGCTCATAATCGCAGTGGTGCAGAGGCAATTATTACACAATTAGTTAACGGAGAACCTTATTACCATTCATATTTTATTACGAGAGCGGATTCGCCATGGGAAACTCTTGATCAATTACTAGAAGAAAAAGACAATATTGACCTAGCATTTGCGAGCCCGTCTTCTACATCTGGTTCATTAATTCCTGGTGTCGAACTTAAAGAGCGCGGCGTTTTCCGTGACGCTAGCGACCATGATTTCAATGCAGTTACTTATACAGGAAGTCACGATATTGTTGCTGAATCCGTTGTAAACGGTAGTGTACATGTTGGTGCTATAGATAGTGCCATTTTTGAGGCGAGAATTCGCTCAGGTGCAATAAACGAAGATGATTATAAAATTATTTGGAAATCAGAAGAGATCTTTCAATACCCTTGGGCCGTTCGGTCTGATATGGATGAAGCAACCATTCAAGAGATCCAAGACGCCTTCGTCGCTATCACCGATGAAGATATTTTAAACGCTTTTGGTGCGACAGCATTTACAACAGCTACAAACGATGATTACGATGCGATTCGAAATGCTGCGATCTTAGACGGGCGTATGGATGATGATTTAGGTGGAAATTAAAGAATATTAATAGTAATAACATTATACTAAAAGGGGAATGCTTATGCGTTCCTCTTTCACACATTTACGACTAACTCTAATTTTTTTAACAAGGGAGAAGTTATTATGGTTTGGTTTAAACCAAAATATATTTTTATAGGCTTATTTTTAGCTGTGGCCATTTGGTTTAGTATGGATCAAACTCAATTTGAGTTTGAAAAATTCAAAAATATTCCCAATATGTTTCACTTTATTCGTGATCAATTCTTCCCTCCTAATTGGGGAATATTAGGACGGCTTATCGAGGCTTCGATCGTTACACTATCTATGGCATTTTTAGGAACAGTTATTGCTTTGTTTTTTGCAATCCCACTTAGCTTTATGGCTGCACGGAACACAAGTAGACACCCGATTTTATGTTGGTTTAATCGTTCAATGCTTAGTGGACTTCGGTCAATTCCAGAAATTGTTTTTGGACTCATTTTTGTTGTATCGTTAGGATTAGGTCCATTCCCAGCAGTTTTAGCGATCATGTTACACAACATAGGTGTATTAGGAAAATTAATTTCAGAGCTTATCGAGTCTGCTGAACAAGGTCCACAAGAAGCAATGAAGTCGGTTGGTGCAACAAGGTGGATTGCTGTGCTATTTTCGATCTTGCCGCAAATTTGGCCGAATGTATTGAGTCATTTCTTCTACCGGTTTGAGGTAGCGATTCGTACGTCTTTAATTTTAGGCTTTATCGGAGCAGGCGGAATTGGGCAACAACTATTTAACCATTTTCAAACATTCCAATACAAGTCGGTAGCAATGGACATCATTGTCATTATTGTTCTCGTAATTGTTGTTGACTTTATCGGTGGAAAAATTCGAGAAAGGGTTATGTAAAGGTGATTAATATGTTACAAGTGAAAAATTTAAATGTTATTTATCCTAAAGCGACAGAAAATGCCCTTTCAGATGTAAATATTCATTTTCAAAAAGGGGAATTTGTTTGTATCCTCGGGAAAAGTGGTGCTGGGAAATCGACGTTTATTCGTTGTTTAAACGGCTTACAACGACCTACAGAAGGTTCTGTTATTTGGAACGATAAAAATATTTTTCAGTTAAAAGAAGAAGAGTTGCGTCAAGTACGTGTCGAAATGGGAATGATTTTTCAACACTTTAACTTAATTCCGAGATTATCCGTCATGCAAAATGTTTTAACGGGTATGTTCGGAAAACGTCCCCCAATAAAAAATTTATTTGGCATTTTTTCAAAAGAGGAAAAACATTTAGCTTTAAAAATGATCGATGGTGTAGATTTAGCACAACATAAACATAAACGGGTTGAAGCGTTAAGTGGTGGTCAAAAGCAACGTGTTGCTATTGCTCGAGCTTTATTACAAAACCCAAAAGTATTTTTAGGCGATGAACCAGTAGCTAGCTTAGACCCAGGAACCGCAAATCGAATTTTTCAATTGTTACAATCGATTCATAATGATTACGGTTTATTAACGATCATTAACGTTCATGATGTCATTTTGGCAAAAAATTATGCTACTCGAATTATTGCATTAAGAGAAGGCAAAGTAATATTTGATGACGATCCTGAAAAATTTACTGATGAAACATATAATGAAGTTTATTTATAGCAGTAAGCAGTAGAGAGTGACCCATTCAAGTGTCAGATACTTTTTGGTCCTCTCTCCCTTTTTATTTTTCTCAACCACTATTTAGGCCATGCGAGACATGTACTCATACTGCCCTACTAAAGCTTTTACAACGTGAGTAAACATTTCGTCGCGGTTTATACGACTGTTTGTAATAATCCCCATTGCGCCCTCTTTTTTGCTTACTCCAATACGTTTTGTATATAAATCGATCGCTTCGCCTAAAGACTTTCCTTTGCGAACTTCTGAAGCAACTTCTTGGGGAAGAGGCGCTCTAGCACCACTTGCAACATATTCATTTCCGTTTCTATCGATAAGTGCGCCCCAGTTGATCACCATTAGACCAAAATCAAATTCTGCAACTCCTCCCTCAAGACCTATAGCAAAATCAATATTAGCAGCTTCTAAACAGGCTTTTGCACGGTTCAAGGCACCCTTCACTGTCTCCTCATCGCCAAATGGCTGTTCGGAAACGAAAGAAGGTACATCAATAGACATCACCTCATAATCGTCTCCTAAAACATTTTTTACTGCAGCTATTTTTGTTGGATTTTTTGAGCCGATTGCAATTTTCATAATATGCTACCACCACCTCATCTATATAACAAAACAGACCCGGCTGGCTTCCGAGTCTGTTTTTTCCGCATTTTACAATTTTTTTAATTGTGCTAGATGAAATTTCATTCACCTATACTCTTATATTAACTGTTATTTCTAATAGTTT
>SKOL01000589.1 GCA_007120055.1 Anaerobacillus sp. | reverse complement strand
TTAATAAAAATTCCTGCCCCCGCTAAACCTGGGTTTCCGGTACTCGCTCCATCAATATATACTTCGATCAATCTAATTCCCCTTAATCAAAAAGTTTATTACCAAAAACGTGTTTTTCTAAGTTTGAAAGTCTCTTTAAAATATCGTAATTGGTATTTCCGGCAGCCGTTCCTTGACGAGGTTGTTGCTCCGTATATTTTTTTGCTTCCGTTTTTAAACGCCCATTTTCTGTTTCAAGAATTTCTATCTTTTTTTGTAAAAGTTCATAATCTTTAATAACAATATCTAAAAATTTATCAACTTCGTCTTGATTATAACCTTTTAGACTTGTTTTGAATTCTTTTTCTAATATTTGTTTTGGAGTTAGTTGTGTAGCTTGTTTTTCTATCATCCTACGATCACCTCTATTAACTTTAAATGAAATCCATCATTTTTTATATTTTTTCAAAACATTATCATATTGTCAATTATGAAAATTACCAACTTTCCAATTCATCTTGATAAGCTAGCTCAATTTCATCAGGATATATGTAAAATATTTCGTAACCGGAATGCTCGCTACGAATTTTCGCATATGTAATATAATAACTTGGTGAACCAGGTTTGTCATCATCAAAAATAACTAATAGTGCATCACTTTTTTCGACAATGTATTGATTTTTTAATTTAAGCTGACTAGGGCTTTCATAGCCTCTTTTTGTTATAGTATCGACATAATCTGCTTGTTGTAAAACCGATTGGTACTGTTCCTTTTTTAAATCATTCCACCTTTCCTCTTGGTTTAAGTACGGCGTTAAAACCGCTAACTTTAACTGTGGATATTCCTGTTTTAATTGAAGCACGACTTCCCCACACCAAAGCTCGACACCGAGTTGCCCCGATATGATGACCCACTCTAAACCTTCTTCGATAAAAGAAATCAATCTTTTATGTAACACTTTTTTTATGTACTTAATACCAACATGCTTTTCATCAAAAATGCCAAGTTCGTGGGATTTGTAACCGGTAACCGCTAATACTTTTATCATTTTACCACCTTCTACAATAATTTACTTACTTGAGTGAATTTCATAATTACCAAAAATGAGCCACATCACACAATATATAGTTTACGGACGGTTTTGACGCAACTATATATTGATCTTCGTGGCGAAAATAATGAATTATGAAATTCATTAACTCTGCTGTTTATCAAAAAACAACAACCTTTGTAAAAATCCCCTTTAGAAATGGAACAAAAAAGGGCAGGCACTTAAAATTATGCCATACCCTTCAGGAAAAATGCGATACGATTTTAAGTTTAGTCAACAATTTTCTTTCAATGACTAAAAGAAACGACGACGGGGTGCCATTCCAGGGGCTCCCATACCACCAACAGGCATACCTGGGTTTACAGGTGGTCCTGGAGGGCAAATAAAGTGCTGGCTTCCTACACGATCCACTACTGATTGAGTGTGCGGGAAGTTATGATAGTGTTTATACAAATGATCTTGAACAATTGTTGTATGGCTAGGGTGCACCTCTGGTACAATATACTCACAACACTTATGCTTTACATAGTGTTGAGTAGGGTGAACACGAGGTGGCATCATTTGTCTAGTTACTGGAGCTACAGGTGCATGCATTCCAGGTCTTGGTCTCGGAAAGAACATGTTTTTTCTCCTCCTTTTTTTATAGGGTCAATATCAACCTATGTAAAAAGGAGCTCACATGTACTAGTATAATCACCTATTTTAAAGTACTATTTCTCAAATTCCATTAAAAACAAAAAATGTTACACCGATCATGACGAAAAACAAAATTAAAATATATAAGCGCATTTTAATCTTCTCCATTTGAGTTAATTTCATAATTACCTAAATTGAGCCATATGAATCTATCTGTAATTGCGAACGGTTTAACGCAACTACATTTAAATATAGATAATTGATGGCTATAATATTGAATGATGAAACTCATTAATTTATATTAATATAATTTATTCCCTTCAATTATTTTAATTGTCTTATCAATTAATGACAACTAGAAAATATTTGAATTTACACACTCTTTGTCGTATCGTGTTACTTTTCAGAAAATTCTACAAACTAAATAGGTAAACGCTTACTTGAAACAAAAAAAATAGAGAAAAACGGCGAAACAGCGCTATTTTTGCGCTTACCCAGGAAATATATAGTAATTATTTTCACGTTTATTTCCTCCTACTAATGGGTAAAAAGAAAATTAGTTATAGTTTTGAAAGGCGGGATAATATTGGGCAATATTAATGTCATTGGTTATCACTCATTTTATGCTGAAGACGGAAAGAAGTTATCAAATGCTTTAGAGGACAACGGAATAGACATTTTGCATCGTTGTGGTGGTAAAGCAAGATGTGCTACTTGTAGAGTAGAAGTTATTGAAGGAGACTTTGGCCATTTAACCGAAGTTGAAAAAAAAGCTTTTGCCGCAAAAGGACTCGATGACACAAAAACTCGTTTATCTTGTCAAGTTCGCGTAAATGGCGATGCATTCGTTAACCCATTGATGACGAAAAGAATCTCTGATTTAGACCCAGGACCAAGGCCTGAAGACTAAAAGTAATTGGCCGCTGTTCCATAAGTGTCCGGCACCATGTAGAACTTACCAAGTATGAGGTTGGGACAAAAGTGTCTGACACAACAAGGATCCTACTAAATATATACGTAAAGATTTATAGTATGTCTATATTCGGTGTCTAGCGGTGTCTGACACTTTATTGTGGAACATTCTCTTATTTTATCACTTTATTAGTAGGTCCCCTTTTTTCTTCCCTCTAAGTTTCAAATAATCTCCTAAAGTACCGATCCCCTTCTCTTGTAACAAATATAACAAATGCGTAAACACTTCCGCTGTCATTTGTGCATCATTTAAAGCGTGGTGTCGCTGTTTATTTTCAATATTAAAATAGGAGACTAAACCGTCTAATTTATTGTTCTTCTTAGGTCGCAAATAATTTGCGATATAGTAAGAATCAATAAATGTAGGTTGAAAGAGTCCTAATTGCCACCTTTTAGCCATCACTTGTAAAAAATTAACGTCAAAAGATGCCGGATGAGCAACCAAGACGGTACCTTCACTAAACTTTAAAAACTTTGAAAAAACCTCATCAAAAGTCTTACCATTACTTACCTGTTCCTCCGATAACCCTGTAAGTGAATAAATATTATTTGGAACCTCCCCGATAGGCGAGACAATTTCATAAAAATGTTCTGGAAACTTTATTTCATTTACATTCATTTTAATAGCTCCTACCGAAACGATTTCATCACCTAACTTTGGGTAAAAGCCTGTCGTTTCTAAATCAAAAACGGTGAAGGTAGTCTCCATTAAACTTTGTTCTAATGATAGATTGACATGATAATGGGCTAACTGTTGAGAAACTATGTTTCGCAAATGTGGATTCATCCGTTTTTTTTGCTGATAAAACGTCGAAAAACGATCATAAAAAAGATATTTTAACACTCGTAAAGAAGGAATAGGTTCCATTTATAATCCTCGCTTTCTGGCGAAAGAGAGTTCACTCATATGTTGCAGGCGTTTGGCGATACTTAATGCTTCTTTAAGCTTCTTTTTTTCCTCTTTATCGATTTTTTCAAGGGAAAGTTCGTTGGATAAGTCCTCACCGTTTCGTAATTGCGTGACATTATTTTGAAGCCGTAATGACATCAAGATATGTAACGCAGTTTTCGCATTGTTCACATCTCGTGGATGAAACGCTTCTATTTCTTTTAATTTACTTAAACGGTTAATCGTGTTTTCTTCTTTAATACCATTCTTAATTGAAAAAATCCGGACACCATTGACTATTTGCATGATCGCTGCCTTTTTTAAATTAATAGATTTCGATTTTCCTGAAGTGGTAATCATGCCAAATGGATTTAACGGAACACGAAAACGAATCGTATCTTTCATTAAAAGTAGTTGCAGAATCTTCCCTTTACGTATCGTTTCAGTCGTTTCCTCTCTTAGTTTTGTCGCCAATGAAAAGTCACCAAAAATGGGACGGTAATCAATAAAAATTGTGAAATTACGGATTTCTTCTGCATCGGTTTCCCTCACCCAACGTGCTACTTCTTTGACCCATTCATTAAGTGAACGACGCCACTTTTTTTCTTTCGCCATGATTCCACCTGTACAAAGAGGAAAACCACAAGTTAATAACCCCCGATTTATTTTTTCGGAAAAAATACGGAAAAATGTCTCAATTTCACTTTTATTCGAAAGGTGTTCATAGTCATCTATAATAAGTCCATTGTCTTGATCTGTACTAAACGCTTGTTCTTTTCGACCTTGACTCCCCATCACGATAAAGCAATAATTAATCGGTGGGGTTCCGTACCCTTCTTGTTTCATTTCTTTTAAGGCTAGCCTAATTACTTGGCGATGTATTTTATCGTTATAATTTGAGATCAACTCACATACGTCATATGCGTAAGTATTTTGTGAGAGAAGCTCTTCTACAAAGTTAATAAAGATCGGATTATACACAGATGCATGTTTTTTCAACTGACTCACTGAATGCGAATGATGAACACTGTGAGACAAATGAATGTAATTCGAATCTTGAAGCTGTAGAAATGATTCTGCCGTTAATACTCCAATAACTTTGTCTTGTTTTGTAATTGGAATAAAGTCAACATGATCATCTTTAAAATACGATAAAATATCATAACAAAAAGAATCATATTGAGCTTGATACGGTTTTTTATTCATCACATCTTTTACACATAAATTGAGCTGATCGGTCACAATCGCTTGTAATAAATCTCTTTGTGTCAATGTACCGAGTAAATGGTTATTGTGATCAACAACTACTAGCCCTGTCTCAGTTTCATCACGAAGCCGTTTCGCCGCTTGAACAAGTGGTGCGTTTGCTGAGATAATCAACGCTTTATTCATAATTGCATCAACTCTCGTACGAAAAAGAGGAATGTTTTCTGTCTCCTCTTCATTTCGCTCACGAGTAATCTCATTGTATAAAGTTTTCATTCTTTCGCCGATGCCTTCTAAAACGATTTCTGAAAAAGCTTTATTGTTCGTCATCACTTGCAGCAGTGCTGATTTTTTAAATTTGATCGTCTCGCAATTTTGCAAAGCTAGAACAGAGAACGTCATCTTTCCACCTGCAAGCATAATCATTAAGCCGACAATATCTCCTGGATAGTAATAACGAACAGAAAATTGTTCTCCATTTGTTTTATGAAGAATATTTTTCGCTAATCCTTCGATAAGAAAATACAATTCAATTTCTTCTTCATCTTCATGAAATAAAAATTCATTTTTTTTAAATTGTAATAGCTTAGCTTCTTTCGTTATTTCCGCAAATTCCTCTTCTGACAAAAGATTAAAAGGATATGTTTTACGAAGCTTTTCTAAGTTTTCTTTTTTTATCAAAATGCTTCATCTCCCCTAACCAACAAACCAACTCTTCTCAGTTCATCACATTCACGTTGAATAGATTGTTTCACACTTGGATCAAATAATGCTTCAAAACGTTCTAGCTCATTTTGGATAGAATCAACGATCCGTTTTTTTAACTGACTTTCAATAGCATGGAAGTGAGCTTCAAATGCTACCATATAACGTTTAGAGCATTCATCGATCATCACACTTGCTCTTTCAACACCGTCATTAACTAAAACCTCTTTTAACTGTTTGGCTGTTCCTTCTTCAAAAAAGTCCTTCTTCGTACGAATATATGAAGCATATTTACTCGAACTTACGGAAATGTGCAAATCTGAAACATCGACATTGGTCGTTTCAAGGTTAATTTCATCATCAACATAAACAAATGGGAGTTCTTTTTGTAGTAGAGTTTCTTCTTCTTTTACCCATTTTTTCGCCCGTTCTTTGATGGCTTCTTCCATACGAATTACAGTTGCTTCTAACTCTTGTTTTAAAAAGTGCTCTCCTAAGCCACGCCATTCTTTAATCGCTGCAGTTAACTGCTCTTGCAGCCCTTTTTTACTATTAGCTGTAAGTATAGAAACGTTAATCGCAGTTGTGAAATAGTCATTAAAAACAAAACGCATTCGCTCTCGTAAATAAAGTACTAGCTGTTCAAATTCTTGTAAAATGTCACGGACGGCATAATCGAAAGAAACTTCATTCACTCGCTTCACTTGAAGGGCTACTGTCGTTTTCAACCTTTCATGCTTCTGTTGCTGAGTCAGCTTTTCTTCATTCATAAACGTGATACTGTCTTCTATTTTACGAATATATTGCTTTAAATCATTCGTAATCATATCAACGCTTAATTGCTTTAATTCTAAAATCGTATAATCATAAAAAGCACTTTCAAATTGAGAAAACGTCGTTTCTGAAGTCAGATCATCTTTTTTCGCATTTAGTCCTTCTTTACTTGAAAGATCGTATAGGCGAGGTTCGTTAATTCCATTTTTAACCAATTGTTCGTGTACGTGTTTTCTTACACCGTTAAGTTCACCGGGACTACTAGCTAAGTCACTCGCATTAATCACAAAATATAATTTATCATGCCCAAAGCTTTCATTCACTTTTCCGATTTGTTGTAAAAAGTATTGGTCCGCTTTTGAAAAGGCATGGTTATAATAGGTTAAATAAAAAATCGCATCCGACGTACGCATTTGCGTAAAAGCGACATTCGTATGTCGGCCATGAATTGAATTCACCCCTGGTGTATCTACTAAAACGATTCCTTTATTCGTGATTGGCGAATCGTAATATATTGCTACATGGTCAATAAGGCAAGCTTTACTTTCATTAGCGACTAAACCTTGGAGTTCATCTAGCCCTACCGTAAACTCATTTCCTAACTGACCACTAGACTCGCTTAAACTATTTCGAATCGTTAGTAAATATTCAGCATACGTTTTTTGCCAACTAGAAATCACTTGTTTGAAATTCGGCTTCCAATGATTAATTTTTTGAATATCGATGTCTTCATCTAACTGTTCGGCGACCGTTTTGATCTCATCGTTTAACGCTCGTTTTGACTTTAACGTAACGACTGCAGTTTTGTGCGAATAATCTTTTGTTGACTTTTGAACCGTACTGACCGTTGCCGTCGTCGGATTCGGTGAAACTGGTAATACTTCCTCACCTAATAAAGCATTTGCAAAGCTTGATTTACCAGCACTAAAAGCGCCGAATAATGAAACGATAAACGTTTGCGTTTCGTAACGGTTTATACGCTCTAAAAGATGATTTCTTTCTTGAGCAAGGGTCGACGTTTTTTTATGTTCACTAAGAACGTTTTTGACATTTTCCAACCAACGCTCTGTCTCTTCCTCCGAAAAGTAAATAGCTGTACGTTTTGTTTCATCTATTGATTCAGAAGTAATAACACTTTCTTCTTCAAACGTAATATTGGCAAAAGCGTCACTATCTTTTTTCGGATAAGATGCTTCCATCGCTTCAACGATTTTTTCATTATACTCTTGTTCAGGTGGAAATGTTTTTAACTGCTCTGTCATTACCTCTATAAATTCGTGATAGTCATTTTCTATTCGTTCGATTTTAAGACGATAGTATTCAATTTCCTTCAGCTTTTCTAATTTTTCATGAAGGGATTGTTCTTCATGAGTATAGAAGTCCTTCATCCCTTCGATCGTTAGTTCTACTAACTGCCGTGCTTTAGAGCGAATATCTTTAACGATCCTATTTGTCATTTCGTTTGTGAATGTATAGACATACTCACGATTAGAGTGGTCAGTATTCACATGTGCTTTCAGTAAGTCACTCGTCACATCATAAGTAAGGTTAGTGAACGCATTTTCAAACTCATCCTTGTTCGTTAATACGACTCTATCGACCTTTTGAAAATACGATTGAACGTGAAAGAGAAGCTGTGACTTCACTTTATTTTGTAGGTCATTAATTAGCTTTTCTAAGCGTTTTTCTTGCTCTTCTGTCGTTTTCTTTTTCGCAAAGAAAACCCCTACTTTAAAACCAGGCTGCAAACTTTCGATCCATTCTCTTACTAAATCGGTTGTTAGTGCTGGGAAAATGGTCACATTTTTAAACAGTTTTCCTAATTCTTGATCAAAACGATGCCACAACCTTTGATCATATTGGCGCGTTGCCTCTAACTGTCGTAATAACTGCTCTTTCTCGGCTAATTGTTCACTACGAAACCCTTTTGCTTTCATTCCAGCAATGACTTCAGAAACTGCTTCTTGCTGCTCTTCTTGTAAACGATTAACCACCGTCTCATAAAAGCCTTGCTCAAGACGTAACTGTGATCCTTCGATTAAATCTCGGCTTTGATAAAGTAATGCTTTTAAATGTTGTTCTAATCGTGGAAATTCATTTAAAGGGTGCGTTTGATTTTTCATCGAAGTAAAGTAAATAGAAATATAATCAATTCCCCAGCTATGAAAAACGGTTTCGATGGATGATTTAAATTGTGAAAATGGAATTTCTGTTTCATTATGTTTGTCGATCTGATTGATCACAATATAAATCGGCTTTTTCTCCACTGATAATTGCTTTAAAAAATAAAGGTTCGTTTCTGATTGCACGTGGTTATAGTCCATCACATAAACAATCGCATCTGTCGTATAAAGTTGTTCTACAGTAATTGCTTCATGAGAGTCGTCAGTAGAATCGACACCAGGAGTATCTAAAATACAGCTATGCTCGCCTAGAAAAGGTAGTGGTGCCGTAATCGTCATCTTCGAAATATCATGACCGTTCATTCCCCATTCGCGAACTTTATTCCACGGAATTTCACCGTGCCAAACCTTTTCTTCTTCACCTTTTGCATGTACCGTTAACGCTTGTTCACCATTTTTTATTTCAATAATGTTCGCACTCGTTGGAATTGGGCTCGTTGGTAAAACTTCAGCGCCAACAATCGTATTTAATAACGTTGATTTTCCCGCTGAAAAATGGCCACAAAAGGCGACCTCAAATAATTTTATATCTTTTTTGTTATGTAGTTTTTGCTTTCGATCTAGCTCTCGTTTCGTATAAGGCAGATCGTTCCCAGTTATAGATTGAAGTTTTTCTATGATCACTTGTATTCCACCATCCTTACTTATCTACTATAACGAATTTTCGAAAAAATGAGAAGAAAAAGAGCGATAAATTCCCCATTAGCTTCCCCCTCTTAAGATGAGACATGAAGCTAATGTAAATCTATCGCTTTTTTCTTTGTTAAGGAAACAATAATTATAAATCAGTTATGGATAACAATTTAACACGAAAACTGTCTAGCTTCAGCGCCTAGCCCTTCGAGCGTTTCGATCCATCGATGTTTATCCACTCGGTGATGTATCTCTAGAGGAGATAAACCGTCGCTGGCTCTCCAACGCTTTTCAGAGCTGATCGAGGCGCTTGCGCTTTTCTTGCAATCTTTCTATTCTCGCTTTTAAGTCGTCCAACGTCTTTTTTTCCCTTAGGAGCCGTGCTGCTTTTTTCTGCTGTTCGTAAGCTCGTTCAGAATAATAGAGCGCTTTTTTGACATCTTTATATTGGTGTTCATATAATTTAGCTAATTCAATACAGGCAGTAATTGCATAAGTATTTTCTTTGATAGCGAGCATCTCAAAACAATCGATCGCATCTTCCTGCTTCTTTTGTTTTTTAAAAAGGAGACCTAAAGCTAAAAGCGCCTCATCATGACAACTAACGTTACTTTTGGCCACTTCTTCGTACAACTCGGCAGCCTTCATCGGCTCTTTTACTTTTTCGTACCACCTTGCGATTTCATATTTTTCTTTTATCGTACTACCAACATCATCACAATTTAAAATCCTTTTCGAAAGCTGAACGTAAAGTACGATTAAAGAAAGAACATCAAACTCATTATGTTTTAGAACACCTTCAATGATTTTCGGATCCTTCTCCTTAAGATAATCAAAATAAAGAAGAGGCGCTAAGCTACCAGGTGTATCATCAACTCTTTCGATCCCAAGTATTTCTTTTTCAACAATCGTAAGGCGACACGATGGTAACGTATCTTTCCAAAGCCTTCTTGCGGCATGAAGTAAATCATAATGGCCAAATTTCGGTAATAACGGCACCTTGTCACGAACTAACGTATGTCTTGTTTTTACTTGTGGCCAGTCAAACGCCTTTCCGTTATACGTAACAAGGTTACTTAAATCGTTAACATCTTGTAAAAAATGAAAATACATTGCCGCTTCATCGGCTGGACCTGGTAAAAAGAATTGTTTTACTTTCACTACGTCATCTTCTAGATGGCAATACCCAAGTAAAAAAATGGTATTTCCCGTTCCGCCACCTAGCCCGGTGGTTTCTGTATCGAAAAATATGAGTTGTTCTGCATTGATCCCTTTTGTCGATAAGGGATGATCTGTATCCGCACCTTCCCAAAGCCGAACGACTTCTTTTAGTTCTGATAGTTGGGTATTGCCTAGTTGAAAGTCAAGCGGATAATGAATTTCTCGATAAATCGTACATTGTTCCTCTAAAAATAGTGGCTTGCCTTTCATAGGTACCCACTGATTAAATTTTGCGGGTAGCATAGAATCGCTTTTTTCATGGGAATGATCTTCGTAATTTTTTTGTTCTTGTTCAGATCCTTTTCGATCATCTAACTGCATATGCCCTTTCATACGTGAGAGCTTATTTTTTAAAGACATCGTGATCCCCCACTTCTAAAAGCTTTCTTAACAATGTTAAAGAGAGCTTTTTCGTATTTGCTGAGGAGTTTGAACTCGAACCGACACCGATACAAGACGGACACCCTTCATCACACGTACACGCTTCAATATACTGTTTCGTTCTCGTTAAAATTTCATTAATATGCTTATAAACGTCATCACTCAAGCCTACGCCTCCAGGGTAACGATCATATAAAAAGATCGTTGGCTTTCCAGAATGAACGGCTTTCATTTGTGGCGTGACATGAAGATCGTTACGGTCACACATCACATACACGCTTGCAACAGCTTGCAAAACGTGGGAGAGGCCAATAAGTGAATATTCAAGCTCTTCTTTTCCGATTTCCTCTTGAACACATTCTTCAAACTGAATCCACGTCGCATTCGTGTGTAGCTCTTGTTCTGGAAGATGGATCGGTCCGGAACCAATCGTTTCAAAACTCGTTAGCTTAATCTTCTTAAAAATCGTTGCCATCGCATTTACCGTGACATCGCCAAATTCAACCGAACAGCTAGAATGCTTCTTTTGTTTATCTACTTCTAATACTTTTAATTGAACGGCTAAGTTAGCATCGGTAAAGTAATCAACATCTACTTCGCGGACGAACGCCTTTTTCTCATCCCAATCTAGTTTTTCCACTTGATATTGCGTTCCTTCATGTAAGTAAATCGCTTCATCATGAAGGAGTGTCATCGCGCTAAACGTATCCATCTCACCGGTCACTTGATGGTTAGCAACATCGGTTTGATCAATAATAATGACATTTTCTTGAGCCGCGGAGCGCAAACTAATATTGTGAGCTGGAAACGATTCGTTCATCCAAAACCATTTATTTTGTTGATGATGAAGCACTTGTTGTTCCGTTAAAAAATGTAACACCTCTTCCACATCAACCCCATCAAAGAGATCTCCTTGTTTAAAAGGAAGTTCATAAGCCGCACACTTTAAATGATCGACTAAAATAATTAAGTTGTCTGGATTAATTCGGGCGTGTTCAGGTGTTGCTTCGAAAAAATATTCAGGCTGGTTCACTAAAAATTGATCAATCGGAGTAGAGTTAGCGACCATAATAATTAGTGCTTCATCGTGGCGACGACCAGCTCTTCCTGCTTGCTGCCAAACACTCGCAATAGAGCCAGGGTAACCGGTCATTACACACGCTTGAAGTTGTCCAATATCGACGCCTAACTCAAGTGCATTCGTACTAACGACGCCTTTAATATCGCCGTTGCGTAACCCTTGTTCGATTTCTCTTCGTTGCTTCGGTAAATATCCGCCGCGGTAACCACGAATTGCTTTTCTTCCTAATTGTTTCGCAACAATTTCCTGAAGGTGACTTAAAATAATTTCGACGCGGACACGACTTCTAGCAAACACTATCGTTTTGATATCATTTGATAACAATTTGCTAGCAACTCTTTTCACTTCAACGTTTGTACTTTTTCTTATTTGCAACGGCTTATTAATGATCGGTGGATTATAAAAAACAAAATGCTTCCTGCCGCGTGGAGCACCGTTATTTTCGATGACGGTCATCTTCGTTCCGGTTAAGTTTTCACTTAATTCAAGTGGATTGGCAATCGTCGCTGACGCACAAATAAATTTCGGGCTACTCCCGTAGTATGCACAGATTCGTTTGAGGCGTCTGATCACGTTAGCAACATGACTTCCGAAGACGCCCCTGTATGTATGTAACTCATCAATTACGACATACTTTAAGTTTTCAAATAAGGAGACCCACTTCGTATGATGTGGTAAGATCGCTGAATGAAGCATGTCCGGGTTCGTAATGACGATATGGCCTGCTT
>SKOL01000666.1 GCA_007120055.1 Anaerobacillus sp. | reverse complement strand
TTTCAATTTTAAGGACTCCTTCGCTTTCTTCCATTGCGTCAATTCCATTATTCATAATATTTACGCATACTTGCATAAGGTTTAAAGCATCTCCTTTAATAAAAGGGAGATCAGGTGTGAGGTCGGTTTCTATTTGAACTTGTTGCTTTTTTAAGGCATGGTCTACGAGTTCAATACTACTGTGAACGACTTCATTCACATCAACATCTTGAATACTCCATTCCGATTTCCTCGAAAAGTTTAGTAAGTTCCTCGTTATTTTTTTACAACGATCCGTGTTTTCATCAATGATCTTTAAATATTGTTGAAGTTCATCAACTTCGATCGTCTCTTCCTCTTCAATAAGATCGAGTAAATCTTCAGCATATACTTTGATCGTTGCTAACGGATTGTTCACTTCATGAGCAAAACTCGATGCCATTAATCCAAGTGCACTTAATTTATCTGCTTGAATAAGTGCTTCTTCCATTTCCTTTTCCTCAGTAATATCCTCAATGACAATGAGTGATTCTTCATTTGCTGAATGTTTTAATGGATAAACACGGTGTCTAAAAATCTTTTTTCGACCTTTTTCATCTTTTTTGACTAAATACTCATTAATGCCTTTGCCGTTGTTTTCTAAAATACCTGGACAGTCACAACACGGCTCGTCTTTATTATTAAATAATTTATAACAAGGTAAAGCGACATTCGTATTCAACCAACCTTTTAACGTTTCATTCATCCATGTCACTTGATAATCTGATCTAACAACTGCTAACCCCGCACCAATACTACTAACAATAATATTTAATCTTTCTTTTTCTTGAAGAAGTTGATCTGTCTTTTCCGAAATTTCTTGACTCATTTCATTGAAGCTTTTCGCTAATTCTCCAAATTCATCTTTGCGATATACGTTAATCTTTCGTTGTTCAGCACCATGTTTGATATTTTTCATCGCCCTCTGTAAAATTTCAATCGGATGAACAAAATATAAACCAGCGTAAATACTAATAACACTTATTAAAGCAATAATAAAAAGCGCAACAATGATACTATTCCGAACTAACCTGTACATTGGAGCAAATAAATCTTGTGTCGGTTGCTCCAGTACTAAGTGCCATTGGAGATCTTTTAAATCGGTTGATTTCCGAATCACTTCTTCCTCTTTTTGTACGAAAAAGTCTTCTTGTTGCCAAAGCTGTGTATAGTCTTGATGGGCAATAATTCGATCAAAAGAATCTACCATAAAGACATAACCAGGCTCGTTTAAGTAATATGATGATATTTCACCAATAAGCTTTTGTAACTGTAATGTCACACCAACTGTTGCTTGTTGTTCATTCATATTTTGATCCGCGATTGGTAAAGCGACTTTCATTACTGGTTGGCCATACATGTTAAATTGCACTTCACTTATCATTAGATGATTTCTTATTGTCTCTTGGCTCATTGAAGGGGCAAACCAACTCTGTTTTTCCTCTAATTTATTCAATTGGTAACGCGATACTCTCTTCGACACTAAACCAGTTGCATCTAAAACAACAATCTCTTCAATCAAAGCATTCTCTTTCAGTAAGCTATATAGAAGACCTCGTTCTTTATCAATGTTTGATATTTGAGCAAGCATATGAACAATCTGAAACGTTTGTTCCATTTCCAAGTTAATTTGGTTGGCAAAATTATTAAGTAAGAGTGTTTGTCGCTCCCCAATCCTTTCTTCCATATCTCCTTGAACTTGCACAAGGTAATAGCTTGTCATAAAAATAAGAGGGATCGTTGACATAATGATTCCAAATAGTAGCACTTGATTTCTTATTTTTAAAAAAGGGGGTATCCTCAATGTAAATCCCCCCTAATTCTTTCTGCTAAATTTAAAATATCCTCATTTAAGTCGACCTTTAATTCACTTCGAATGTCCTCATTTACAAAAAACTCAATCGAATCAGGAAGCTCAACAGGCAATTTAGCAGGATCATTGCCCTGTAAAATAAGACTAACATGCCTTGCTGCTTGATAACCTTGCCCAAAATATGAAGATCCGTAGCTTAATAAATAGCCTGCCTCTACTTCATGATCATAAATTGCCATAGAAGGTAGCTGCCATCGTAAAGATAGTTTAGCTATCTTTTCAGCATTTGCTTCAATTAGATAGCTAGGTAAAATCATCAAGCCATCATTACGACTTATTTGATTTTCCAACAGTTCTAAAGAAGGATCCGCATGAAAATCATGAGGAAAGATGTCAACATTTAATTTCTGTGCAGTTTCTTTTACAATTTCTAAACTCATTGAACTTATATCAATATTACTGTTATATAAAACCATTACTCTTTCCATTTCTGGTACAAGGTCTACAAACATTTCAAGCCGTTTCGCAGATAAGTTCATATGAAAATTGTCAACACCTGTAAACATTGCCCCCGGGGAGTGATACTCTTCAATTAAACCCAGCTCGATTGGAGCTGCAATGCCGACAAATACAACCGGTATTTTCTTTGTTGACTTTTTCATTTCTTGTTGTACAAATTGAGTTTCAATCCCCCCTGTAGTGACAATTAATTGTAAATTATCTTCGATTAATTTTTCAGCTAATTTTTTCATTTGAGCGATATCATCTTCTGCATCTTTGATAATAAATTCAAATTGATCTAATTGATAACCTAAATGTGATAATCCACTTTTCATTCCTTCTAATTTTTCAATTCTGTTCTCACCAGTCATCAACACACCAATTCTATATTTATTTTCTACTCCTTGATTATCTAAATAAATAAAAATAGCAAAAAATATAATAATCGTAACGATTATTCCTGATATGATTCCGAGTGCTTTCATCTTATAAAACTCCTTAATGAATTTCATAATTGAATATTATCGCCATTAAGTATTTATATGTAATTGTGTAAATCCGCTCGCAAATACATATAGTTTGTATCGCTCAACTTAGGTAATTATGAAATTCACTCTCCTAGTTATTTTTTAATATTTTTATCATAACACTTTTTTTACTGTGTGTATGAAGGCATCTTTCGTTGTCACTTGATTGTAAATTTAGTTTTCTTCATAAAAAAAAACACGAGAAATACACTCGTGGTTAAGTATGTAAACAATAAAATTTTTCAAATTCCTCATGCTGATTGAAAACGCTTGTCTGACGAGGCGTGAACCGTTGAGGACAGCGGAGTTACCATAGGTAGTGGGCGGCATGGACTCAACGGTGAACAACGACGTATGCGAGCGTTTCGCTACAGCCTGTCTCGTGGTTACATTGGATAATGCTTTAAAAAGTAAATTAATGATTGCAATTCTACTGACAAATCAATGTGATGAACCCTTACATTTTTCGGTACTGATAATCTTGCAGGCGTAAAGTTCAAAATTCCTTTAACACCTTTAGCGACTAGACGATCGGCAACTTTTTGCGCAACTGCCGATGGAACTGTTAAAATAGCTACC
>SKOL01000094.1 GCA_007120055.1 Anaerobacillus sp. | reverse complement strand
GACGGTAAGATGTTAATGACGTCAACAAACCCATCATTCTCGTGAACTGAATAATAAATTATATAATTCAACATTATGTGCTTGCTTTTTCCGTATGTTATTCTTCTAAGCCCTTTGAAGTTACCTTTTTCAACAACCTGACCCATGAAAGGGTTCTTGGAAAGGTTTAATTCAATGTAATCAATTATTTCATCTTCCTTAGAAAACCACCATTTTAGGGTTTCCTCGCTTTGATTAGCAAAGAATTGTTGAATTTTATCCAAACATAATTCAAATTCTTCTGTAAAAAGTACATTAAATTGGTTGCTATTTTCTTTGACCATTGCGTTTAGATTTCAACTCGCTTCCAGAATACCTTTTCATATCTGGGTTGTCTAAATACCTTGTCAATGATTCTTTGAGTTCAGGATATTCATCAATTTCTTTTGTTAAATCATCATTTAAATTAGAACGTAATTCCATATCCTCATTTTCTACTTCAATGGAATATAGTTTTCCGTTTATTATAAAAACCCCTGACTCTCTACCTTGGAGAGCATTATATAATTCTTTTTTGGCGTGATCACTTAATGATTTCATTTGATTATCACCTCTGTATAAATTATATCAAACCCTAGTAAGTGATTTCCATTGATCCTTAATAATTTTTACATATAAAAAATGCTAAAGCATTATGAAAAGACCACACCTTATTTAAGTAAAGCTTTCGTTAGCTCAATAAGGATTAATGTTGAATAGAAACATATTTTTCAAAAGAAATTCCTAAATAGCTATAATTTATAATAACCTCATTTATTTCTTTGGTGTTGATTATGCTTAAACCATAGATTTTATCATCTTCAGTAGCGGTACCATTATTCACCTTTTCTAACTGTGTTGATGGAGCGGTATTTGGCTCTATTGTCACATCTTTAATATCAGATATTCCGTACTCTCTTGCCTCGCCAACAAAATCATCAGATATGATAAAACCTTTTAATGGATTGCTTAACTGAATTTTTATATCGAATGGTACTTCATTATTATTTATTAGCACACCGTTAATCTTTATATTACTTAAACCTTTATTCCCTATACTAATAACTACGAATTGTTTATCTCCCGATGAACCAATCGTTCCACTGACTAATGGTGGATTTAATTTAATAAAAGAAAAAAATCCAATTGATATAACTGCAATCATTAAAAATGAAATTAGAATTATTTTTTTCAATTCCCTTTCCCCCTTTATTTTCAAAATGCCATTATGAACTTCTATTCTAAACTAACACAAATTACTGATAAATTTAGTAAAAAGCCTTCTTAAACTCAACTGGTTAAAAATTACATAAAAATAACAGGAACAACCACTATTTTGACTGTTCCTGCTGTTCCACTAATGCTCTCGTTAGTTTGAGTTCATCTTTTCACAATCTTTGATACATAAATAAGTAGAGTTCAATATAAATTAACTTCACATTAAATGAATTATGTGCCATATCCCCCTAAGATAATATTCATAATAGTGATACCAACTATTTATTTTATTTTTGGAATTTTATTTACAGCTTTAACAGATGTAGATCCTGTATCAGAATCATAAGAAATATGTGCTGTGTAAAGCTTATATATTTCGTCAGAAGTTGCAATGACAGTCCCGTCTGTATACATCAAAGCAAACTGTGTCATTTCTTCATTGATAAGGATTGTACCTATTACATCTATATCGGGGAAACTGGCATTTTGAAAATATGTCAGTCTCTGTATGTTTCGCTCATTACCCCATCGAATGCCTGCTTGCATATCTTCTCTGCCCGTTTTTTCATAGGATAGGATGTGAAATTTCCCACTAAATGACTCGTCATCACGAAAGAGATAGTTACTTTTTTCTCCGTCAATGAAAACAGTTGTTTCGCCGTTCACAACTCCATTTTCATATATGCTTGCAGAAATTTCATGCTTTATATTTTGGTTAAATGGAATTATAGAAAGCACCCAAAACCCAATAACTAAAACCACGACTACTTTGATAATCGTTTTATATTTTTGTTTCATTCTCTTACGCCTCCCCAATATAATAATCTTTGATTCACATTTTTCTACAAATGTGTATTAACCCTATGACTTCTAATTGAACTATCCTGCTTCGTTAGTTTAAGTGAAACAATTCACAATATCATAGATATTCATAAAACAAAAATACCAAATAATACCGAATTGTTGATCTTAATTTTCATGAAAAGTGGAAATATCTCTTTCAAAGCGAATATGCTTACGAATTTAAATAAACATTGTTTAATCCTAATAGTTTGCACAGTAAGAGTCTACTGCGTACTACAAAGTACACTTGACCGTTTGCAAAAACTGTTCTTATTTGAAAATCAATAAAATTTTTATAACATCTTTTATAACTAGCAGGATTGCAGTCAGTGGTAAACAGGTTGTCATTTGGTGGTAAATGCTATGTCAAAGGTGGTACATTTCAATGGCAGTAATCGGCGACATGAAAGAAGCAAGAGATCCAACCTCGCTTCATTAAGGTGTTCACCTCTGTCCTAAACTCTCTAACCGGTTTATTCTTTCTCTCATTCTCGTTATTTCCGTTAGTAAAAAATCAATACGATCTTCTACATACGTTTGTTGCCTTTCGATCGACTTCAACTTTGCCGTATGACGAAAAACGAGCGGGCGAACTTCGTTTATCCAGTCCTTGTCGTCATTTTCATCGGCACTAGATTTTCCTTGAAAAGTCACGTGCTTAAGCTGAGAAATCAACTTACCAATTTCGGTTTCATCTAACAATGTAAACTCATAACCTTTTTTTACAAGACCTTCTTCCAATCCATCTAAAATATCCAAGCCAACTAATTTAGTGGTGTCACCACCCGAGATTTGTCGAATAACCTCGAAACACATCCTCGAAAGGAGCCATAACAATGAAATCAGGAAACATTCAAAAGTTCTCTCATTTAAGCTGCTTCAACACCATCCAGCAGTTCAACGAAACAATTCAACAATACTTAAAAACTTAGGTAGATAACAAACTATCCTTTTGGCCTTTAGATTTGCTTGCCACTCTAGCTGTTCCGACTCTCACTCTCTCTGAGTAAAGTTGAGCCGCCGTGGCTTTTACTTCCAAGCAGAACATGACTCGTTACAACACCACGCATTGGATATGCTAGTCATCCGAACCGGTCAATTTAAGTATAGACTAATTTGCGATTTAACAAGCTAACAAACGATAATCGACACTGTAATTTATGTATAATATCACCCGCTAACCGTTTCTAATTGCCGTACAATGCTCGTCTACAGCACGCGTATAAATAAAAAAAACACCATCGACGTATTCGAAAGGCATTTTTATTAATAATTCTATAAATCTAACAACTCTAAGATATGTGAGTCAATAAATTCCATCCTATTGACCGGAACTTCTGCTTGCTTTTTTAATAACATACTTTTATGTAT
>SKOL01000456.1 GCA_007120055.1 Anaerobacillus sp. | reverse complement strand
GGGGAGGGAATGCTGAAGTCATTACCCATAAGTTTAATGGGTACATTATTGAGGACTATCATAAAATCATGTCCTATGTTAAAGCGATTCACTACATTTTAGAAAATAAACAATTTGCTTCATGGATGGCAAAAAACGGTAGATCCTTTGTAGAAGCAAATTTTCAATTTCAACATGTAGCAAGAAGACTTGAAGCAGTATACGAAAAAGTCCTTGAAGCAAAATAACAAATCATTAAGTTTATTAAAAATAAAAGAGGGCTTACGGAAAACTGTCCGTAAGCCCTCTTTTATTTTATCGTCTACGCTTTCTTTTGCTCTTTTTAATTGAGAACCAAGGTTTTTCAGGTGGGTTGTCTTCGCTTACGAATACGTTTTTCTTAGGTGATGGTTCAATTACTTCTTCTTCTTGCTCAGGTTCAGTCGTGACTTCTCCTTCACTTACATCTTCTGTCTCATTTGATTCGTTTTCATCTTCTGCCTCATTTGATTCGTTTTCATCTTTTGTCTCGTTTTCTTCAATTTTATCATTTGACTCTGCTTCTCCATCTTCTATTTCTTTTATTTCACCATCTACATCATGATCTATATTTCCATCATTATCAAATTCCTCATTCTCTGATTCAACTTCCTCATTTACTTCAATTATATCCTCCAATAAATCTACTTCATTATCAATCTTTTCAATTTCGATTTCTTCATCAGAAGTGCCGATCGCAATATTATTTTTAATTCTATCTTCAATTTCTTGCCATACGCCCTCAATATCACCTACAACGCGATCCCAAGTGTATTTTTCTTCTGCTTGCTTTCTACCATATTCCCCCATATTTTGACGTAAAGAAGAACTTGATAACAGTTTTGATAAATAGAATGCAAACTCATGAGGATCATCAGGGTTTTCAATCACATACCCATTTTTATCAACTTCGATAACCTCAGGATTTCCACCTCTAGCAGTTGTAATAATTGGTAAACCTGCAGCCATTGCTTCATAGTGAACCCTTGCTAATGGTTCTTGCCATTGAGAAGGACACACAAAAATATCAGCGGCACAAAACCAGTTTTGAATTTCATCGGGTGCCACAAATCCTGTCGTAATCACTGGCACATTCATTCGCTCTGCAAGGGCACGCACATAAGCTACATAATCGGTAATATCGTTTTGACTAAACCATTTACTACCAACGATTACTAAGGCTAAATTGTCATGTTTCTTTTCTAATTCAGGAATTGCCCGGACGAGAACGTCCGCTCCTTTATTAGCTGAAAGTCTACCTGCAAACAAAATTACTTTCTTACCTTCAAGGTTATGATCTCTTCGAACAACTTCACTAATTTTTTTCCCTTTTTGTGAATATACAGGTACGAAACGTTCTAAGTCAACACCTGAATAAATCGTCTGTAATTTCGACGTAGCTTCTGGATATAGTTCACTAATTGCCTTGCCGATATAATCACTAATTGTAATAATTTTATCTAACTGTGCAATGGCTGTTTTAGCTTCTTCTGGCTCTATTTTTTCTCGCTTAAACATATCATTGTGCATACTTAGGACAATTCGTGTATTTGGCGCCGCTTCACGGACTGGATTAACTAAGCGTGGCCGATTAAAAATATGGATCAAATCAAATGATTGATCCTTTAAATACTTTACAACACCCTCACGATAAATTTCTAAAAGTTTACCTGGAACACGTACATAATCAACTCCGTCAACTGTCTCCCTGTCTGGCAAGTCAGGATCATCAATTCCTAAAATTGTAATCTGATGATTTTCACTTAAACTCGGTACCGATCCAGCAATGTAAGTTTGAATTGCACCGCCCCGTATTGGTGGAACTGGTAACTTTTCAGTACAAATAATCAGTACTTTCATTTCGAATTACCCCCTTTCCATGCTTCCCTTAGTTGCTCGATGACTGCCCATTTTGTTCTATCTATTTCAACGATTCTGTTCACTAAGGCTTCTAGTTCGCCGTCCATAAATATTGTCGGCTCATACAACATTTCCTTCACATTTTTATAAAATAAATTTGGTAGTGACATATCAATGAGGAGAATTTCAAAAAGGTCATCTTCGATAGGGTTTACCTCGTGATAAGCGTCAATCATCCCTTTGGCCCATGTGAAATCCCAAGCTCCAAGATCATCCATCGTACCGGTAATTAATTTTCGTAAATCTCTGATTGGAAGATCATAAGCAACACCATCGAGATCGATAATCCACATTCCATCAGCGCCTCTTTGTCCATTTGACCAACCATAATCTTGGTGGACAAGACCCCATTCTTTATTTCCTCTTGCTGTCAATTCGTGGTAAGCTGATTGTTCTAAAAGTTGTACTGAATTTTTAGCTTGCTCTTCAAACATGTCAACAACTGATAAAACTGTCGAACTTGCAGGCATTTCAGGATAGGCATTTGCAATATCTCTAAACCAATCCATTTTTTTGACAATTTTTTTGTACGTCTTTGGCCAACGGTATAGCCGTGAAGCATTTTCAGCTCCTTTTGGAGGTATATAACCTTTAGAAAGTCGGTGGAATTCACCAATTGCCGCGCATAGTAGTTTTGCACCTTCTAAATCTTTTCCCACTTGTTCTAATGGCTCAATCCATTCTGCAACAAACCAAAGCTTCCCTCCCATTTCCACAAAATTTTCTCCTGTTTTTGTCTTAATAATCGGCGGGACTTTTGCGTTTTTTTCTACAACTAAATACTCTTGTGCTCCTAAACTAAACAAACTTCTCGTCGGCCTACGGTGTAATATTTTAAGACTCATTGGCCCTTTATCAGTGTCAATTTTCCAAATTAGGCCTCCCTTATCAGCTTTCGTAGTGATTACTTCCATATGACTAACGTTAATATCATAATAGGTAACAACTTTGTGTGCCATTTCCTCAATATATGCTGGGACATATATGTCTCCAAGTGTTCCATCTAAATCCCAAGGAGTAATTACTTGTTCCTCACTCATTTTTTTCCCCTCCTGGTTACTAATCTAATAATTAATATATTCAACATAAGCAAACGTGGATGGATGAATATCACGAAAAAAGGAATATTCCTGATTTTTACTCAATAGGATATTATTTAACGATAATTCAGATTATTTTTTTGCAAATAAATTTAAAAATTTTCCTAAACGTCCAAAACTATTTTTAAGTTTATCGCATATCTATATACAAGGTAACGAAAACCTATAAAATTTTTAAGGAGGAAAAAAATGAGCAAAGAAATTCAAGAGCTTACGATCGAACTCGAATTAGCTGATGATTTAGCATTCGAACTTCATTATGATGAAGAAGAGGTAAAAATTTATAAGAAGACAGCAGACGGAGAAGAAGAGGTTAACAATGATGGGAAAGTATTTAATTCTAGCTTTATCGATAAGTTAACGATCACTTCTGATATGAGTGAGGAAGAGATCTCTGAAAACGTACTTGCAGTATTAGGAAATGATTCGTTTATTGAAGCAGATATTGAAGTCGTGTTTTCTGATGGCACTGAAGTTGAATTTAAGATAGAAACTAAGGAAGACGACGATGATGATGATGATGATGATGTAGAAGATGATGATGACGATGTCGAAGACGATGATGTCGAAAACTAATATATTTACTAGTTTTCTTACCTTTTACGAAAAAAAGAAAAAATAAATTATCTTTAAAAGTATTTTCAAGTAGTAATTATCAATTGGGATGATATCAACTTAAAGGTTATCAGCGTATACGAATAATGGTTCGCCCCTACAATTATGGGGTGAACCATTATTTTTCTTTTCTAAAAATATTAAGGAAAACAAACACACTTGGGTGAATTCATCATATATTGAAACTGTTAGTAAGATAACCAGTAGCATATAGGCCTAAAAAGTTTTAATACCAATATGCTTATGCTTCGTCTAACACTCTATAGTCATCCAGGAGGTTTTTTATTTGAATACACAGCACCCTTGGGACGGAAGAGATCTTTTAAACCCTCCGCCCAAAACGATTCAGCGAGTAGTTGTTGATCCAAAAGCTAGAAAGGATATTTGTAAAAAACAATCGATAATGGAATCCGTGAGTGTATCAGATTGTTTAAGTACGAAATTATTTAAAGAAGAGAAACACCAATCGTTAACAGTGAAAGTACCTGTTGTACTTGCTGAACCAAAGATCGAAATCAATCTCGAATCATTTGTAAAACTTGAGGAGCCCGCAATTGAAATTAAACGCATACGTAAAAATGTAGAACTAACACAATGTGATGTTTTGCCTTCATTTTCGCACTGTAAAAAGCCTACCATTAAGCTTTTTTTAGCAGGTTTCGTTCGAAAAAATATTGAATATGCAACGGCGGATTATGGAAATCCACAAAAAATCAATGGAAATATTCGCCATACAACTGTAAAAGTTCCATTTAACTGTATAACAGAAGTTGAACTAGCAAAGGAGATTACCCCATCTATAGAATTCCAAAATCCTAATCCTAAAGCTGAACTGGAATTTTTAGACCCTGATAAAAAATTAAGTCGTGATCAACGAGAATTCGGTAACATTAACGCCGAATTCCTAAATGAAAAAATTTTCTGTGAATTAGTAAAATCTTCTGTCATTGAACTGGATATTATTTTAGACGAACGTCCATTAAAAAAAGGCTGCCAAACGGAAAAGGTCTTCCGCACATTAAAAGAAAAAATGGTCATACTAATTTCTTTAAAGGTTTTACAAAACCAACAAGTCTCGATGTTAAAAGAGAAGAAGGAGAAAGATATGGATAAAGACAAAAAGAAAGATAAGTGCAAGCACAAGCATAAACACAAGCACAAAGTTAAAGTTAAAGTTAAAGTTGAAGATAAGGATAAGGAGAAAGATAAGAAAAAAAGAAAGAAAAAGGAGAAAGATAAGAAAAAAGATAGAGATAGAAAAAAAGACAAACGCAAAGATAAAGATAGAGATAGAGATAGAGAAATAGATAAAGAAAGAGACGATGATAAGGATAAACCTAAAAAAAAGTTTAACTTAAAAGAAATTATTGATAAGGCGGTTAAAGAGACAGAATAAGGTTGCCTCATAAATAATGTAACAGATATGTATATCCTCTCAAAATACTTCAAACATTATTTTTTTCAAAATTATTTTGAATAACCTAATTTTAATACTTTCATAGGAAAAAGAGGTCTTATATTTTTCTAAGGACCTCTTTTTCTATTTAATTTAACTTTAATTACCCGTTATTTCCAGGAATATTTACTTGCTGTGTTTGTAAAATTTTGAAAGCTAAATAAACAACCATTTTTTCTCTTAATTTTCTAAACGTTTTTTCACCTTGAACCCAACATGCATTTTATTCAGCATACGCAAATAAAAAGGCTGTACCAAAAGTACGTGTCATGCTCTCTCAACAATATATACAATACCGTTGAAGACACGCCTTCTGGAACAACCTCTTTTTTAACGCTTTGGCAGCTTCTTGCCGCAAACACCACACCCACCATAAGTAGGACGCGGGTAAGATGGTTTTGTTGTTGAAGCATACACTTTTGTTATTGGAGTACTTTTCTTAGCTACGTATGTTGGTGTTTTTTGACTTGTAGTATTAGTACCTTTATGAATTTTTTTATTTCGAAATGGCATATTAATCACTCCAAACAGTTTAATTTACAATTTATTATATGACCTTAAGTTTGGAGTGCTTGCACGAACGACCCAATGAAATTCATTTATTTGATATTTAACTTTAGTTGGACTACTTTTTCACGATTGATAATTTTAAAGCATCCTACTGTCGGTTGGCTTCGTTTAAAAGAAACAATTAAATAAGCTAAATTCGAGTTAGGATTGTTCCTTATATCTGATCTTGAAGGGTATGCTGCTGTTGTTGGATGAGAGTGAAAAACACCGGTAATTTTCTCTCCTTTTTTTTCTACTTGTTCCATTACCGAAGCTATCGTTTGTTCTGAAATGGAAAATCGAGAATGACTATTTGTAGGGTTTTCCAGCGCCCATAGTGTTGCACCGAAGTTTTCAGGTCCAGATATTAAACCACATACCTCTAACGGCAGTCCCTGTTTACAGAAGTTAATCATTGAAAGATAAACCTCTTCCTTAATTGTATAAATGTTTTCTAGCTGCATTATTGATCTTTTTCATCTTCTTTTGCTTTGTTTAATATTTCCGGAAATTGCTTTGTTAGCGAAAAAAATGAATCTGACGACGGATTAAAATTTATATTGGGTTGTATTCCTTTTTCTTGAACATTACCTCTCGTTTGCTGTTTCAAGTTTCTGTAAAACCAAGAATTATCTTTATTTCCATCTGATTTCGGATTTGTAATTTGTTGTTCAGCTCTTATTGTTTCTTGATGACTACGGTTTACTTGATCATCTTTTTGCAAACTTCTTAGTAAGTTGATGAGTAACTCTTTATCCTGTGAATATTCTTTCTTTTGGTCTCTTAAATGTTGTAATTCTATATTCGTTTTTTCTATTTGATGCTCAAATTGATATTTTTCTTTTTTTATATCTTTAATATTTTTTCTAAGTTCACTTAAAGATTCTTTTAACTGTTTTATTTCTCCATTGTTTTGATTTATAACTGTTTCATACTTAGAAATTGTCCTCTCGTATGCAGCATTGTTATAGTCCAAATCTTTAACCTGTTTCATTAATTCTTTTTTCTCAGTTGCTATTAACTCTTTTTCCGCGTTATACTTCTTGATCGTTTCTTCTAGTTGTTTCACCTTATTATTTTGTATTTCTACCCCAGATTGTAACCTAGTATTTTCTTTTGTTTTCTCTTTTAAACTCAATTGAACTGTTTTCAACTCTTGATTAGTTGCGGAAATTCGTTGTTCTAACTCCTTATTTGTAGCCTGAGAAGAATTAAGTTTACTTTGTAACACTTCTTTTTGTTTCTCTATAGTCTCAATTTGACTGAGGAAATTATCTCTTTCCCTTTTTGATGCAGTTTCAACTTTCTCAGTTTTTGATGAAATGTCAGCCTTTAGTTGCTCTAGCTCTTTTTCTAACTGAAGTTTCGCATCAGATTTTTCATTTAACTTATTTTCCAATTCTTCTCTTTTTTTATTTAATAACTCTTCTTTACTTTTCAATTCGTCTAAAGCGATTTTTTGTTCCTCTAATTGAACTACTAATTCCTCTTTCTCCTTTTGAGTGGCTACCTTTAATTCCTCAAAGTCATTTAATTTTATTTTTTCATGCTTTAAAACATCTTGCAACCTTTCATTTTCTTTTTTCGCAACCTCTAATTCTCTAATTGTTTCTAGTTGATCTGCACCAATTTTTTCAATAAATTCATTAATTTCTTGTTCCAATTCTTGATTAGCAATTTCATACGTTTCTAACTGCTGCTTAAAGGTACTTTTTTCCGAACTTAAACGTTCAAGTTCTTCAGTAAGCGTTTCATTCTTTTGTTCATATTCCTTCTTTTCAAGTGCTAATTGATTAATTTCAGCTGTTTTCTTATCAACACTTTTTTGTAAATCTTGGTACATTTTTTTAAGCTTATCTAGTTCCTGTTTTAAAGCTAGTTGATCTTTCTCATATTTTTCATTATCGTGATGCAGTTTCGTTTTCAACTCAGCACTTTCATCGATATGTTGTTGGAAGTTTTCTTCAATGTTTCGTAATTCCATTTCTTTGGCTTCTATTTGCTCAATTAATATTGTGTTTTGTTGCTTATGAGTCTCAAGCTCACCTTCAAAGTTGTTGAACAGTGATGATTGGTCAGCTAGCTTTTGTGCTACCTCATCCTTTTCACCTTTCAAGCTTTCGATCTCTTCAATTAGCTTTAGTTGATCCTGGTTAATATTTTCTTTAATTGCAATTATTTCTTTTTCGAGTTGATCTGAAGCTTTCAAGGTACTCATAAGCTGTTGTTCTAGTTCTTTGTTAATTTCTTCAATACTAGCTAACTTTTGAACTAAATCTTTATTTTCATTGATTATTCTATCTGTTTCCTTTGTTTTTTCTTTCATTTGGTCTTTATATTCGTTTATTATTTGAGATTGGTCAGCTAGCTTTTTTTGAAAATCTATTTTCTCTGTTTCAAATTGTTCATTTTCTTGCCGTAATTGTGAGGCTATTTGCTCACTATTTTCAATACTGGTCAAAAGTTTTTCTTTCATTGATAATTTATCAGACTCAAACTTTTCTAACTTTAGTTGAAGTGCCGAATTTTCCGATGCTACTTTTTCGAAGTGCTCATGAAAAATAGCCTTTTCATGAAGAAGTTCGCGATGTTGTTCTGTCAACTCATTTAACTTTAAACTTTGTTCTTCCAACGATCGTTGCAATTCAGCTTTTTCTTTTGATAACCTTTCTACAAGTTCATCATACTTTCCTTCATTAATTTGATAACGTGCGAGTTCTGATTTAAAGTGAATCAATCTTTGCTTTAATTGAATATTACTTAAATCATTTCGAGTTTGCGAACCCATAATAGAAGCCTCCTTTTACTAATTTGGATATTTAAGTAAATATCCTCCAAACGTTATTACTTATTTATTACATATATACGCTAATGCCTAATTTACATTCCATATCTACTACTATATGAAACAAATACTCTTTCGTTACCTAATTAAGCCGATTATTTTTAATGGATCACCTAAATTTCACGCCAAAAGAAAATCCTTCTAAACGATAACTTTACATAACGGTCATTTAATCAACATGGCTAATAAATAATTTCAAAGAGATAGGTAGTAGCCCAAAAGTAGGATAAACACACACACTTTTTTTGAAAATTCATAGGATACATTGGTAGCTATACCACAACTTCAAATGAAAGGATGATTATTTTGGAAATAAATTCAATTCAAGGTCGTCAAGAAACTTTATGTATTAAAGTTCCAAAAGTTTACGACTGGGTGACTCGTCAAGTGGACGTTCCTGTACAAAGCTTTACAGGAGAAACTGGCTTAGGCCTATTAGACTTTGAGGCTCCGAACGGTACCAATGGCACTGACCCACTTGACCCTTGTGAGTTTTTAGCTGGTGGGGGGGCTCTATCTGTTGAATGTATTATTACTGATGCAGATGGTAATCCCGTTGATCCGTTAGCCCCTCATTCCATTTTATGCACAGAAATCCCGCAAATTGGTGGCCGTCAAGATGCGAATTTCACTTTGCCGGATGGTGAAACAATTACACTGCAAAAAGTGAAAGTATTGAAAAAAGGGCATTTTGTCGTTCGCGTCTCTAATGCTTTAGGGGAATATGTAACATCTCAAGCACAGCCTTTTGCTGTTGCTGAAAAATTCTTCTTATGTGCTCCTGAAGGAACATTTTTACAATGTGAAATTACTGATTTTGAATGTGATGCAAATATTATTTGTGGAAAAGACGAAAATAAAGATCCTGAATTCCGCCAAATCGATGTTTCGATTAATATGTGCCAAAACGTCCAAATGGAAGCAACTGTTAAATTGGAGATCACTGCGGATTTCTGTCATCCACGACCTGAAATTCCATTTGATTGTCCACCATTAAGCTTTCCACCACAATGTCCAGAAATTTTTCCTGGGAATAGTTAAAGGCGAAAAAAAGAGAAGGCATCACCACCTTCTCTTTTCTTTTTCACAATATTTAACTAGACTAGCACACAAAAAGGTTTGTCACATACTATAAAACAGATAATTATTAACAACTATCTAGAAAGGATGATTACTTTGCAACACAAATCAATTAGAGGTTCACAAGAAACACTTTGTATTAAAGTTCCTAAAGTTTATGATTGGGTAACACGTCAAGTTGACGTTCCCGTTCAAAGTTTTACAGGAGACACCGGCTTAACTACTCTTGGTTTTGAAGGTCCTACTCCTAACGGCATTGACCCTTGCTTTGAATTAGCAGGTGGCGGAGCAATCACTGCTGAATGTATTATTACTGATGCAGACGGCAATCCTGTTGATCCGTTAGCTCCTAAGTCAATATTGTGTACAGAAATTCCGCAAATTGGTGGCCGCCAAAAAGCGAATTTCACTTTACCAGATGGTGAGACAATTACACTGCAAAAGGTTAAAGTGTTAAAAAAGGGACATTTTGTCGTTCGCGTCTCTAACGCACGTGGTGAATCTTTTACATCTCAACCACAACCTTTTGCTGTGGCTGAAAAGTTTTTCTTATGTGCTCCTGAAGGAACATTTTTACAATGTGAAATTACCGATTTTGAATGTGACGCGAATATTATTTGCGGAAAAGACGAAAACAAAGATCCTGAGTTCCGTCAAATTGATGTTTCCATTAATATGTGTCAAAACGTCCAAATGGAAGCAATTGTGAAATTGGAAATCACTGCAGATTTCTGTCATCCACGACCTGAAATCCCATTTGATTGTCCACCATTAAGTTTTCCACCACAATGCCCTGAAGTTTTTCCTGGTAATTAAAAATTAATAACTTGAAATAATACTTCTTAACAAAAAAGAGGGATCATTTTCCTTCTTTTTTGTTTTTTAAGAAAAAATTTATAGACTAGCACACAAATATGTTGGGCACATACTATAAAGCAAACAACTACTTAGAAAGGAAAGGGTGATTACTTTGCAGCAGAGAGCGCTTAAAGGTTCACAACATACTCTTTGTATAAAAGTACCGAAAGTTTATGACTGGGTCACACGCCAAGTTGATGTTCCAGTTCAAAGCTTTATTGGAGTAAACGGCTTAGTAACTTTAGATTTTGAAGGGCCAACCGGTATTATTGTCGATCCTTGTGCCGAACTGGACGAAGATGGCCCGTTAACAATCGAATGTATTATCACTGATGAGAAAGGAAACCCAGTTAATCCACTAGCTCCCAGTGCAATTTTGTGTACGGAAATCCCTCAAAGGGGTGGTCGCCAGAATATTATTTTTCTCATGCCTAACGGTGAAAAAATCACTTTGCAAAAAGTTAAAATATTGAAAAAAGGTTACTTTGTCGTTCGCGTTTCTAATGCCCGTGGAAAGTATTTAACATCTGTCGCACAACCTTTTGCAGTTACTGAAAAATTTTTCTTATGTGCTCCTGAAGGAACATTTTTACAATGTGAAATTACCGATTTCGATTGTGATGCGACGATTATCTGCTCAGATACTGAGTTTATACAGCTCGATGTTTCGATCAACCTCTGCCAAAACGTCCAAATGGAAGCAATTGTGAAATTACAAGTAGCTGCAGATTTCTGCCAGCCACGGCGGGAAATTACCTTTAATTGTCCGCCACTATACGTGCCACCGCAATGCCCTGATATTTTTCCAGTGAATGATTGTTAACTAAATTAGAAAAAACAGGGAGGTTATTTTATTAAAACTTAATATCCCCCTGACGGAGCAATGGTTATCCTCCAATAAAAGTATTGAGAAAAGAGCTTGTCGTTGTCCAGAAAATATATTCAAAAATGAGGAGGAGGGCTCCACGATATTATATAGAAGAAAATTATAGGTTAAGTTGGCAGCTATACCTAACAATTTTCCTCAGCTGAAAGAATGAACGATATAACTCTCTCCCCATCTCTTATTAGTATTGTATGTTCATTTTTTATTTTTGTTGAGGACAATCGTTTAAACTTCATATAAAAAGTGCCCTTTTTGCATATGTATTTTTTATAAGTATTAATATTAAAACAAGGAGGGCTCATCGTGGTTGATAAGAACATAAATAGTCATGTAAATGCTTTTTTTAATTATTCTATTATTCTTCCTGATTTAAATGAAGAAATGAAAGAACTCCTAATTCTCGGGCATTTCATTATTAAAAACTTCAGTTCTGAAACGTTAAATACTCCAGTTATTTGTATTCGCATCAAACCTTCAGAAGCTGGAAACTTGGGCGGAAAAATCAATTTTATCCCAAAAGGTGATCTAGTTATTGACGGAACTACTTCTGAAGAATGGACGTACGTAGATAAAAATTGGAAAGAAAAAGTGAAAGAAACGGGTGAACATTGGTTAAGACCGAGTAACAAAAATAAACTATTACCGGAAGAAAAACTAATTTTCTCAAATTTTGATTTAAGGTGCGTTAAGCCAGATGACACAAATTCTGTAATTATCGAAGCATTTGTTTATTTTCAAGAACTAAAAGAAGGTTTTTCATCATTAAATAATATTGTTATTAACTTTTAAAAATAAACGAAAAGCTTGAGTTTTTCCTTTATTCCAAACTTTCTTGTGTATCCAAAGAAATAACATCTAGTCCTATAACTAATTTTTCCACTAATTCATCAGTACATTCATCTATGCGTTTTTGTCTATATGGAATATGATGTAGTATCTCTTAGGAAAGGAGTTTATTTATATGGACTATAAGTCGATTATGGGTGCACAAGAAAGGCTTTGTATTAGAGTTGACAAAATTTATGACTGGGTAACTCGACAGGTTGATATTGGCCCACTTTCATTTACAGGTCTAACCGGATTAGAACAACTACAATTTGAGTGTAATGGGGTGACAGGATTATTAGCAGATCCATGCGATTTTCTTAACGAGAACAATAATAATTTAGTCGTTTCAT
>SKOL01000383.1 GCA_007120055.1 Anaerobacillus sp. | reverse complement strand
GACATGTAAATAATTAAAAGCGCAACGAACAGTTTACCGAAATCAATTTGCACGTAAAACAGTAAGACGACCCCAATAATCATCAAGCGACTGTATATTCCAAAGTAATCATTCGCTCGGATAAACGATTTTAAATACAAATACGAAAAAGTCGATGATTGGTTAAAAGATAGTAAATTCGGGATCGCACTTAATATTTTATGACTTTTCACTTTTGTACGTAGTTTCGGAACGTCGGTAAACATGTTGGCAATCCTATAAAATGTCATCACCATTCGCTCTTCCACTTCGATTAAATGCTCCCATTTTAAACTATGCTGTTTTTTGATCGGTTGATAATAAAAAATAAGTAATAAACTTTTAATGACGACCACCGCAATAATAAAATAAATTGAGGCACCGACAAATAACAAATACGTTAATGTAATATTTACGATAAAACGTGCGAATTTATGAGTAGTACGCGTGCTAGAGAATAATAGCCTTCCTTCTTCAAACTGAGCTAAAAGATTCCACCCTTTACTTAAAAGCAAGACTACGATAATAAATAACAATGAATGAGCATCATCTACGATAAAATGTCGATATAGTGGTGTAAAAAGGACAATGATAAGCACAATAACAAAGCCTTGCATTACTAAAGAATAGTAAAAAGATGAACGAAAATAACTAGCTAGCTTTCCTTCAATAGGTGATAAAAAAACGAGATCTCCTTCTTTAACAAATGTCCTCACCGGACTTTTCGTCAAAAGTAATGCTGTGATTACTGCTAAAAGCAGTGCTGCCGGAAAGTTCTCCGGAAGCCATCTTAACAACTCTGCATAATAGTAACTACCGACGATAATCGCTAAGTAAATCGTAAATAAAAATCCGCTATTTCCGATTAAACGTAAGTAGCGTATCGCCATATTCCAATAATCTTTTATACGTTTACTCCATAACTCTTCAACACTATTCATATTAATCTTCCTTTGTGACTTCAATGTAAATGTCATCAAGAGCAGCTTCTGGCATGTTCATTTTTTCTCGAAGCTCCTCGAGTGTTCCTTCAACGATGATTTTGCCGTGGTGAAGCATTATAAAACGATCACAATACCTTTCGGCTGTAGATAAAATATGGGTCGACATTAGGACACCAGCACCTCGTTCTTTCATGTCAACGATATGATTTAGCAACGATTTAATCGCCAGAGGGTCCAACCCGATAAAAGGTTCATCAACGATATAAAGTGGCGGATACAATAAAAACGCACACATAATCATTACCTTTTGGCGCATTCCTTTTGAAAAATGACCTGGAAACCAGTTCAACATCTTTTCCATCCGAAATTCTTTTAATAATGCTGCACTTCTTTCTTCTAACTCTTTCTCTGATAGCCCGTAAGCCATCGCCGTCACATTTAAATGCTCTTGTAACGTTAAGTCCTCGTATAAAATCGGAGTTTCTGGTATGTAAGAATAAGATCGTCGGTAGTTGTTAGGGGCCTCAAGAAACTTTTTAGCATTAATTTTTATCTCACCTGATTGAGCTTCCATCAATCCTAAAATATGTTTAATCGTTGTACTTTTGCCGGCGCCGTTCAAGCCAATTAAACCGACAATTTCACCTTTATTCACAGAAAATGAGATATCGTGTAAAACCGGTTTTCCTTTATGGTAACCACCACTCACTTGATGTAGCTCTAATAATTTACTCATAGTAGCTCTACTCCTTAGTTTTTTTAAATCTGCAATATATATTTTCACCGAGTGAATTTCATAATTATCTAAGTTGAGCCATCTCAAACTAATATTTTTAGTTGCGAACAACTTAACGCAACTACCTATACATACTTGATGCGATCATAATGAAATGATGAAATTTCACTTAGTATAAATTAGAAAATTTTTCTATAACTATAGTATCAAATTTTCAATGTGATTGGTAATTTGAGTTTTGAATTTACTTTAGTGTAATTCGGGGAGTAATTTACAATTTAAAGTTTAAAATTGTTGCTGGGGATAATAGTGTTGAGTTTTGGGTGTTGAGTTTTGAGTTTCGAGGTTTTGGGTTTTGAGGTTTTAATTGAATTTTGAATTTTTAATTGTCAATTGCAAAAAGGACAACTCCAAATGAGTCGCCCTTTTATTTTAAACTAGTTTACTAACCGATCTGACTTCCAAAACTGTTTGCGAATATGGACTTTTTGTATTTTCCCTGAAGCAGTTTTCGGTAGTTCATCTGTGAATGTAATTGATTTTGGTGCTTTAAAATGAGCGAGCTTTTCGCGACTAAATGCGGTTATCTCTTCCTCTGTTAACGTATGACCGTCACGGATAACAATAACCGCATGCGGTACTTCTCCCCACTTTTCATGAGGAACTGCAACCACGGCGGCCTCTAAAACGGCTGGGTGCTCATACAATACTCCTTCAACCTCAATGGAAGAAATATTTTCACCACCACTAATGATGACATCTTTCTTTCGATCAACGATATCAATATAACCATTCTCATCAACCGTTGCCATGTCACCGGTATGAAGCCAGCCATTCCGGATCGTTTCCATTGTAGCTGCTTCGTTTTTCCAATACCCTTTCATGACGCCATTTGAACGAGTGACAATCTCACCAACTTGCTTTCCGTTTTTAGCTACCTCTTTCCCATCGTCATTGATGACTTTTACTTTCGCACCGATCATTGCGTAACCTGCTTTTGCTTTGAGACGATATTGCGTTTCTTTTTCAAGCGCATTTTGTTCCGAACGTATTCTAGAAGTTGTAAACAATGGGGAGGTTTCTGTCATCCCGTATACTTGGACAAATTCCCAACCTAAGTCTTCTTCCACTCGTGCAACAAATGCAGGAGGAGGAGCTGAGCCGGCAATAACAACACGCATATTTTGCTCAATTTTTGACCCATTTTGGTTATGATATTCCAAGAGCGCGTTTAGGACGGTCGGTGCCATATGAGCAACGGTAACACCATATTTTTCAATTTTTTCAAAAATCACTTCAGGTTGGACCTTGCGAAGCATTACTTGAGTTGCTCCGTTAGCCGTGTAATAAAATGGCGATCCCCAACCATTGACGTGAAACATCGGTAAAATATGAAGCAACGTATCTTCATCATAAACCCTTATGTGATGCATTGCAGACATAGCATGTAAATAGTTGTTACGGTGTGTTAACATTACTCCTTTTGGGTTCCCGGTCGTTCCGCTCGTATATAACAAGCACGCGACATCTTCTTCGTCTAAAAGAGCCCGTGGGAATTCATCTTTCGAATATTGACTTAACCACTGATCATAGTTTGTAATTTGTTCGCTCACATTTGAACAATTATGAACAATGATTTTCTCAACAGTTGTTAAATCGTCTAAAATTGGTTCTACTAGTGGAAAAAGCTCTTGGTCAACAAATAATACTTTACTTTCACTATGATTTAAGATGAATGTATAATCATGAGGTTGCAAGCGAGTG
>SKOL01000417.1 GCA_007120055.1 Anaerobacillus sp. | reverse complement strand
GTGAAACACTTCCAGAAGAAGCATGGAACAACGCACTTTACCATATTCAAAAAGCTGAGCTTGTGATCGTGATTGGTACGAGCTTACAAGTGTACCCAGTGAGTCAACTACCGACAATGACGAACGGTACGACGGTTTATATCAATAAAGAAGTCGGTGTAGAGCAATCATTTTTCGATCTAGTGATCGAAGGCAGCGCCAAAGAAACGTTGGTGAATGTTAACCAATTACTATAAACACTTGAGTTTTGAATTCACAAAAGGAGCACTTCGAAGCACTTTTTTCAACAACTCAATATTCAACACTCAACACATTAAAGGGAAAGTCTTTATTATTTACGCCCTAAAAGTTAACCTTTTAAGTTTTGCAATACGACATAGAGAATAGAGGAGAACTATGAGAAAAATAGACGTTAACGCATTGATCGAAGATTTTCATTTTTTATTGAAAACATTAAAGGCGGTCCACCCAGGCTTTGCAACGTTCACTCGTCAATCCGCTTTACAACATACAATCAAAGAAATGGAGCAACAGTTACCGACATGTAAAACAACGATCGATTTTTATAAAATGGTCGCACCACTCATTGCTAGTTTCAAAGAAGGTCATACGTCATGCTTTCCAGCGGACGATTACGAAAAACTTATCGCTGCTCAAAAAACACTTTTTCCATTCGACTTGAATTTTCAAGAAAAGAGAGCTTTTGTCACAAAAGTCTATCGAGAAACACCTATAAAATATCGGCGCTGAAATTACAGCTATTAATGACACCCCAATAAAAAACATCATCGGAAACTTACTGCCACTCATTAGTGCCGAAACTGAAAAAATACAACTTACTTTTTTTCAAAATTATTTTCGACCATTACTCTCACTCATCTATGAAATGACCGACCAGTTTCAAATCACTTATCAACAAGACAATGAAACAAAAACAATTGCAATTGATGGCGTATCACACAAAACGATCACGAAGACACCTCAACTAGAATCAACAGACTACTTTCATTTTGAAATAAATGATGAAATAGCGATCATAAAAATTACGAACTTTTACAACTACGACGAATTTAAGCATTTCGCTAAAAATGCTTTCACACAAATAAAAAACGATAAAATCACGAAGTTAATCATTGATGTTCGAGATAATAGTGGCGGAGACTCTCGAATAGGCGATGAACTATTAAAATATCTATCATCTCATCCATTTCGACAATACTCGGCGATCAACATAAAGGTTAGTGAAGAAATTAAACAGTATTATCGCATAAATGAACATATTAGAAGCTATTATGAAACGACGGCTTCTCATATTTTAGAAGACGTTGAAAAAGCAAAGGTTGGAGAAAGCATTACTTATGAAATGGAATACGCACTACCATACGAGGATCTTCATTTTGGTGGAAAAGTAAACGTCCTTACCAATAATCGTACATATTCTAGTGCGACCAATTTTGTCGCTGCGATTAAAGACTATAAGCTGGGAACGATCATCGGTGACACTCCTGGTGGATACGCGACTCATTATGGAGACATATATATGTTCCGTCTACCAAATAGCAATCTTCAAGTAATCGTTTCTCATAAAGAGCATATTCGACCTAGCGGATGTAAAAAACAAGAAGAGATTACTCCAGATGTTGTTATCATATCCGAACCATTTGCAATAGAAGACCGCGTCCTTGAATATAGTAAAGCTCATTTTGAGTAAACATAATTAATTTAATGGGGGGGAATTAAAATGGAAAAATACTTCGGCTTTGCAAAGGAATTATTAAATAAAGGGTATGCGAGTGAAGTGGACTCATATGGAGAAGATAATTTATATGACATTAATATTGATGACACCTCTGATGTTGACTTTTATTTAAAACTAGCAAATGAATGTAAAGGTAACATATTAGACATCGGTTGTGGCACAGGTAGAATTTTAAAACCGTTATTAGATGCGGGGCATGAAGGGGTAGGAATTGATTTATCTGCTTCAATGTTAAAAATAGCGAAAGAAAAGCTTTCAAAGGCAGGACATGAGCCGAATCTATTACAAGGAGATATGCGGGACTTCCAAATTAATGAGGATTTTTCGTTAGTTGTGATTCCGAATTGTTCGATGATTTATATTGATAATGACGATGATCGAAAAAAGGTGTTTAAGACAGCTTACCAACATTTAAAAAAGGGAGGGGTGTTCGCCTTTGACTTTGACGCAGAAATCGTTCCGATCGAAGAAACGAAACCGTGGCTTTCTTCACAAACGCTTCATCCAAGTACAGGCGAGTTGATCGTTTCTACGGTCCAAATGAATGGAATCAATGAAAACCTCCGACTAATAAATATGACAAACTACCAATATAAAGAAAATAACGATTGCACCATTACAGTTAATGCCTCTTTTGAAGCAACATGTGTGCCTGAAAAAATCGTTGAACTATTACAATCAGAAGGGTTTAATGTCAGAGGAATTTATAGCGATTATCATTTTACACCTTATAAATCTGGAGAGCTTTGTGTAATTGTTGCTGAAAAGTATTAACAGTATAAAATAAAAAGTTTAAAAGAGGTCTTCAGTGGTATGTTGCACGGTTGTATAAATTACTTTGAGCCGAGTTAATAGTTTCGAACGTAAAAAAGGTCGCTCAAGGCGACCTTTATCTTAATAATGGTATTTTTATTTTCAGGTTAAACTTTTGTAAAATAAACCAAATCAATAACAACGGTATGTGTATAACAAAAACACCAGCTAATATTCGTAGCCATGGACTAGCTGCGATCTGTTCAAACGGTATTACTTGTGTAAGTGGTATAAGGATAATGATTTCTAAAGCTACTAATAAAATATAACTGATAAGGCTAATAATAATTCCAGTAAGTATTTTAAAGCGAAAAAGAACGATTAGTATTATTGCAAAAAATGTAAAATTTATTACGGGTTTTATTGAACTGTTCATAAGAATACTAAAAGTAAACGCCACTCCACCCCATAGAAAAGCAAAGAGTATCATTTTTTTTAAGTTCTCTTTAATAGAAATACTTAATAGTGTAAAAGTAACTGCTAGTAATAAAAATGCTTCCGGAACGGATAATAAAAAATAACTAAACCAAGCCATATAATCTCCCTTTCGTGTAAAACATAGATGATAATAAACTATTATAATACAAACCTCATAATAATTCGACATTTTTTTTACATAAGTCCCCAAAATATTCATTCTGAGAAACAAAGTATAGTGGAAAGTGAGAAAGACCGATTTATTTTTTTGAAAAATAAAAAAGCTACTGTAGGTCAGTAGCACAATAATTATTATTATTCACTTCAGCTAATCGTTGACTAAAGTTACTTATCATAATTCGAACCTTTTGGAAAACTAATTTCGAAGATTACTAAATTATCTCTCGTGTCGATCGTCAGTGTGCCTTTATATTTTTCGGTAATCTCTCGGATGATAGAAAGGCCATAGCCTCTGTT
>SKOL01000617.1 GCA_007120055.1 Anaerobacillus sp. | reverse complement strand
ATAGAAGTAATCAAGGTTAAGGAGAGGTTAAATTTTATGTCGATACCAACTGATGTAGCATCATTACAAATTATGGCCGAAGTGTACAAAAAGAAAAGTTCTCAATCGGTTTTTGAAAAAACAGTAAAAAGTCTTGTTCAGGAAGTTCCGTACATAGATTGGGTAGGGATTTATCTTAAATCAGATGATGAAAACTTACAACTATCTGCTGCTTCTGACGAAGAAGATGATTTAGGTTGGGAATATAATGGTCAATTAAAATTCCCGATTACAAATTCAGTAGATCAACAAATCGGTGTCATGGTTGTTCGTAGTAAACAAGCGATCGCATTTGACGTAACCGATGTTTCCACACTAGAAACAATTGCTGAAGCAATTGGTCAAATCAGCTACTCAAATTAACATTTGAAGAATTGGTTCGCTCCACTAGATATCAGCGATCCAATTAGTGAATAAGTATAAGAGGCTTTCCGATAAGTACTGCCACCTATGTGAAATACGATAATTTTGAATTTCTGTTTCAAATTATCGTTATTAACTGGTAGCTGACACTTAGTATTGGATAGCCTCTTTTTTTTTACTTTTTTTGAAGTCAAAGTTGTTCGCGCTCTTTAATGATGTTGATGCCGTTAAAACTCATCCATTTTTTTACTTAACATATAATCATCAAGGCTTTTGAATTGATACCCTTGTTTTCTTAACTCATCTATGACATCACCTAATGCTTCGGCATTATCTTTAGAGACAGAGTGTAAGAGCATAATCGCCCCTGGATGTACTCTTTCCATTATTTTATCGTACGCATACTGTTTTCCTTTTTGATTGTCAACTTCCCAATCTTTGTAAGCGAGCGACCAAAATACGTTTACGTAACCTTCCTCTTGTGAAAGCGCAAGAGAACGTTCACTAAAAACTCCTCGAGGTGGGCGTAAATAAATCATGTCGTTGCGCCCCGTCATTTCTTTATATTTCACTTTCACTTTTTCAAGCTCTCTTTTAAGGCGTTCGTCACTTACTTCTACAAAACTAGGGTGATGCCAAGAGTGATTTCCAATAATATGTCCTTCATCAATCATTCGATTAATAAGATCTTCTTGCTCTAATAAATAATGACCGGTAACGAAAAAAGCAGCCGGTACGTCTTTTTCTTTTAACACATCAAGAATGACAGAAGTATAGCCATTTTCATATCCGTTATCAAACGTTATGTATACTTCTTTTTTATCAGTATTACCAATATAAAAACCATCGTATTTATTTAGTAACTCTTCATAAAGTGGCTCGGTTGTTGCCGGTTGATTATTCGGCTGGCGGTTAAAACTCCAGCGGTGTTCTTTATTGCTATACGCCTCAGTAACCGCAGGCGGAAATATTGTTAAAAAAACGAATAAAAACAGGATAATTAATTGAATTTTTTTCATAAACGAACCTCTCCTCTTTGATTTTTAATTAGTTTTTTTCATTCAGTGGGAAATTATCCACGCTGTTATTTTTAATTCAACAACCAATATAAAAAGGGCTGTCGCCAAAAAGTGTCAGACACTTTTGGGACAGCCCAATCTCATAAATTTAATGAATTTCATCAATCAATATTATCATTAAGCATTTATATGTAATTGCGTTAAACCACTCGCAACTATATATAGTTTGATATGGCTCAATTTAGGTAATTATGAAATTCACTCAATTAAAATACTTTTTCTTTTAGCTCCGATAGTTTTTCAAATGAAGTTTTGTCGACTTCTGCATGTAAGCTATTGCCGTGGGAATCCATCGTTACGATCGCAGCAAAGCCTTCTACTTTCAAGTGCCACATTGCTTCTGGCACACCAAACTCAAGTAAGTCAACACCATCGACTTTTTTAATACAGTCAGCATAGTATTGTGCTGCGCCACCAATTGCGTTTAAGTAAACACCGCCGTGCTCACCAAGTGCTTTTAACGTTTTTGGTCCCATTCCGCCTTTACCGATAACAGCGCGAATGCCGAATTTCTTCATCACATCACCTTGATAAGGCTCCTCGCGAATACTTGTTGTCGGTCCTGCCGCTTTAACGTGCCACTCGCCAGTCTCATCTTTTAGCATAACTGGACCACAGTGATAAATAATTTGTCCATTTAAATCAATCGGTGCGTCATGATCCATTAAATGGTGATGGATCGCATCACGTCCTGTGTGAAGGTCACCGTTAATAATGACAACGTCGCCAACTCTTAGCTCACGAATTTGTTCTTCTGTAATTGGTGCTTCAAGAACGACTTCACGTGATTTCGGCTTTTCTTCTGTAGCTGCTGCTACTTCGTCATCGATAAACTTAATTTCTTCACCATCTTTATATTGCCACTCTTTAATTTCTCCCGTAGTAGCATCCATTATTACACCTAGGCGACGGAATGCCCAACAATTGTAAGCAACTGATACGAAGAAGCTTGCTGGTAAACGGTTCGACTTGCCGATTTTACAGCCAAGTAATGTCGCTTCTCCACCGAAGCCCATCGTTCCAATTCCTAAATTATTGGCATGCTCCATCACATAGTCTTCTAACTTGCGAAGAGTTTCATCTGGATTTACATCTTCACTAGAGCGGAAAAGTTGCTCTTTAGCAAGTGAAGCACTTGAAATACGATCTCCACCGATGCCTACCCCGATAAAGCCGGCACTACAGCCCTGTCCTTGTGCTTGGTATACCGAATGAAGGATACACTTTCTAATTCCATCAATGTCTCGACCTGCTTTGCCAAGTCCAACAAGCTCAGCTGGTAAACTATATTGCATATTTTTATTTTCACAGCCTCCACCTTTTAACACGAGGCGAGCTTCAATTTCATCTTTTTCCCACTGCTCAAAATAAATGATCGGTGTTCCTGGTCCGAGATTATTGCCACTATTTTCACCTGTAATTGAATCTACAGAGTTCGGGCGAAGCTTCCCGTTTTTCGTTGCTTCTTCAATCGCTTCGTAAATTGCTTTTTTCATCTCGATTTGGTTTGCTCCTACAGGAACTTTAATCTTGAACGTTGGCATTCCAGTATCTTGGCAAATCGGTGATACGTTTTCATCTGCCATACTAATATTTTTCGTAATTGTTGCCAGCGATAGCGCTGCTGTCGTACCAGCGTTCTCCTTTTGTTTTGCAGCCTGGATTGCGCGGCGGACATCATTTGGAAGATTCGTAGACGTTTCAACAACAAGCTTATACATGCTTTCTTTAAATTTTTCCAATTCCTATTTCCCCTTCCACAGCAAAAATATTATTTTTATATCTCCACTAGTAATTATACAATGTAAACGCTCACTTTTGTCTAAAAATTTAGATATAATTTAGATTCTACTAAAAAAAGCGCAAGAGGGTGGGACAAAAGTGTCTGACACCACGCGGATCCTACTAAATATAGACGTAAAGATTTATCATATGTCTATATTCGGTGTCTAGCGGTGTCTGACACTTTGTTTTGTCCCACCCTCTT